>WTJL01000007.1 GCA_011524845.1 Flavobacteriales bacterium
GGCAAAAACGCGTGCTGGGTGCCAGGAACCGACCACGCGTCCATCGCCACAGAGGCCAAGGTGGTGCGTCGGCTTCGCGACAAGGGCATCAAGAAATCGGACCTCTCGCGGGACGAGTTTTTGGGCCATGCGTGGGAGTGGACCCACGAGCACGGGGGCATCATCCTCGAGCAATTGAAAAAGCTGGGGGCGAGCTGCGACTGGAACCGGACGCGCTTCACGATGGACGAGGGCTACTACAAAGGGGTCATCGACACGTTTGTCGAATTCCACGAGAAGGGATTGATTTACCGAGGCGTGCGCATGGTCAATTGGGACCCAGTGGCCTTGACGGCGCTGAGCGACGAAGAGGTGATTCACACCGAGGAGCACGGCAAGCTTTACTACGTACGTTATGCCATTGCCGGAGAGAACGACCGTTGGATCACGGTTGCGACGACACGTCCGGAAACCATCATGGGGGACACGGCCATCTGTGTGCACCCCGACGACGAGCGCTACAAAGACCTCGTGGGCAAGAAGGCCATTGTGCCTGTGGTGGACCGGGAGGTGCCCATCATCGCGGACGACTACATCGACATTGAGTTTGGCACGGGATGCCTGAAGGTGACGCCCGCGCACGACACCAACGACTACGACCTCGGCCAAAAGCACGGCCTTGAGACCATCGACACGATCAATGCGGACGGGACGATGTCCGGAGAAGCCGGAGCCTACGAAGGCATGGACCGGTTCGAGTGTCGGAAGAAATTTCCGGAAGAGTTGGATCGCCTTGGCAACCTCGTCAAGGTGGAGGACTACACCAACAAGGTGGGACGAAGCGAGCGCACCAACGCTGTGATCGAACCCCGCCTGTCGTTGCAGTGGTTCTTGGCGATGGAAGAGCTGTCCAAGCCTGCCCTTGAGGCGGTGATGAACGACACGGTTCAATTCCACCCGCCCAAGTTCAAGAACAGCTACCGCCACTGGATGGAGAACGTCAAGGACTGGTGCATCAGCCGCCAGTTGTGGTGGGGGCACCAAATCCCGGCGTGGTTCTTTGGCGAAGGAGAAGAGGACTACGTGGTGGCGCGCACGGAGGAAGAGGCCTTGGCACAAGCCCAGGCGAAGACCGGAAATGCGGGCATGACCATGGCGGACTTGCGACGAGACGAGGACGTGATGGACACGTGGTTCAGCTCTTGGATTTGGCCCATTCAGGTGTTCGATGGCTTGCACAAGGAGGAGGAAGTGGCGTATTACTACCCCACCAACGACCTTGTGACGGCGCCTGAAATCATGTTCTTCTGGGTGGCCCGCATGATCATCAGTGGCTACCACTACCGCGGAGAAGCACCGTTCAAGAACGTGTACTACACCGGCATCGTGCGGGACAAGAAAGGCCGCAAGATGTCCAAGAGCCTGGGCAACAGCCCGGACCCCATCGACCTGATGAAGCAGTACGGCGCGGACGGCGTTCGCGTGGGCATGCTGTTGACGTCGCCTGCGGGCAACGACCTGCCGTTTGACGAAAAGCTGTGTGAGCAGGGACGAAACTTCGCCAACAAGATTTGGAACGCGTTCCGCCTCGTGCAGGGGTGGGAAGTGGACGAGGCGAAAGCCCAACCGGAAGCGGCGGCCACGGCCGTGGCGTGGATGGAAGCCCGAAGCCAGCAGGCCATGGAAGAGTTGGACGCGGCGTTTGCCAGCTTCCGCTTGAGCGAGGCGTTGATGACGACCTACAGACTGGTGTGGGAGGAATACTGCAGCTGGTACTTGGAGTCGATCAAGCCGCCGTTTGGCGAGCCGATTGATGGAGCGACGAAGCGTGCGACGCTCGAGATGTTCGAACGCATGCTCAAGTTGTTGCATCCCTTCATGCCGTTCCTCACCGAGGAAGTGTGGCACTGGACCCACGAACGCGACGGACACGCCGACGACTTGTGTGTGGCGGCTTGGCCGGAGCGCGCGGCGTACGACAAGACCATCTTGGCTGCCATCGACATGGCCAAGGAGGTGGTGACCGCCATCCGCAACATCCGCAACGACAACGGCATCCCCAACAAGGAAAAGCTCGAATTGAAGGTGCAGCCCGGCGAGGGATACCCTGCACACCTCGAGCCGTGGATTGCCCACCTGACCAACCTGAGCGGCATCGAGCACGTGTCGGAAAAAGTGAAGGGGGCGTTTGGCTTTGTCCAAGGAACGCACCGGTTCTCCGTGCCGTTTGGCGAAGGCTTTGACATCGATGCAGAGCGCGCCAAAGTCCAAAAGGACCTCGACTACCAGCAAGGCTTCTTGCGCAGCGTGCGCGGCAAACTCTCCAACGAGAAGTTTGTGAACGGTGCACCGGAGCAGGTGGTCGAGAACGAGCGCAAGAAAGAGGCGGACGCCTTGGCCAAAATCGCGGTGCTCGAGGAGAAGCTCGCGGACCTCGGCTGAGTCCATGGCCCTGCGAACACGGCGCCCGGTTGGGGTGTTGTGTGGGCATGTTTGGACTCTTCAAGAAAGACCCGGTGGAGAAGCTCCGGAAGGAGCACGCGGACCTCTTGGCCCGCGCCCACAAAATGAGCACGGTGGACCGTGCCAAGTCAGACGCTTTGGTGGCCCAGGCTGCCGAGGTGGAAGCCAAGTTGGTGGCCCTGCAATCTGAGAAGTCATGAGGACGGTGGCGATTGTCGGGGACAGCCGAGGCATTGGAGCGGCCCTTCGTGAGCAGCTGTTGGACCAGGGCGTGCGCGTGATTGGCGTCTCGCGCACGGGCGTGCAACGCGAAGGGGGAGAGCACCCCAACTACCAGAGTTTGGTCTTCGATGCCGTGGAGCATCCGTGCGATTTGTCGGGGTTTGCCGACGCGTTGGACGGACTGGTCTATTGCCCAGGCACCATCAAGCTCAAGCCGTTGCGCGGCTTGAAGCCCGAGCAATTCCGAGACGATTTCCGGATCAACGTGTTGGGTGCAGTCCAAACACTGAAGGCCAACCACGCCTTGCTGAAAGCGGGTGCCGTGGACGGGGCCAAGCCCGGCGTGGTGCTGTTCAGCACCGTGGCGGTGCAGACGGGCATGGCGTACCACGCAAGCATCGCAGCGTCGAAGGGCGCCGTGGAAGGCTTGACGAGGACGTTGGCCGCGGAGTGGGCGCCAGACATTCGGGTCAATGCTGTGGCACCGAGTTTGACGGACACGAGCTTGGCGGCGAGCTTGCTGGGCAACGACGCCAAGCGAGAAGCTGCTGCGGAGCGCCACCCTCTGAAAAAAGTCCTCGGGGCCGAGGAGGTGGCGTCGGCAGCGGCGTACCTGCTGTCAGAGCATGCGGCGGGCATCACCGGTCAGGTTGTGCAGGTCGATGCCGGGATGGGCGCCGTGCGATGAATCCTTCACCGGACATGGTGCGGTGGACACGAGAGGAGTTGGACGCGTGGCCTTCGCGGAAGCGTGCACGAACAGTGAACAGCCTCAGCGGATTCAAAAGCGCCACACTCGTTGGGTCGGTGGACATGAATGGCGTGCACAACTTGAGTGTGGTGAGCTCCGTGGTTCACCTCGGCTCGAACCCAGCCCAAATGGGCATGGTCCTGCGTCCGCCGGGCGACGACGCCCACACCTACAAGAACCTGATGGCCACCGGCCAGTGCACGTTCAGCCACATCGGCGTGGACTGGGTGGCCAAGGCCCATCAGTGCAGCGCGAGGTACCCCGCGGACGTGTCGGAGTTTGATGCGGTGGGGTTGACGCCATGTGGCACCGACGAGGGGTGGAAAGCCCCCGCCGTTTCAGAGGCTCGGGTGCGTATGGGGTTGACGCTGGCAGAGGACATGGTGCTGCCCAACCGGTGCCATTTCATGGTGCTCGACGTGCAATGGGTGGAAGTGGATGAACAGGCGCTGGCCAAGGACGGATACGTGGATTTGGGCAAAGCGAAAACCGCGGCGGTCAGCGGCTTGGATGGGTACCACGACACGCGCCATTTGGGCCGGCTGTCGTACGCCAAAACCGACCGAGACGTCGACGTGTTGGAGGATGTGTTGAAAGGCTGGCCGGACGTGGAATGAGCGGCAAAGGGGTGCACGTGGTGTGGTTCAAACGAGACCTGCGGACGCGGGACCATCGGCCGCTCCAGCACGCCCTTGAACTTGCCGGAGCGGAGGGAAGTCGCGTCCTTCTTTTGCACGTGTTTGAACCGGGGGTGTTGGCTCACCCCACCACGTCCTCGAGGCATGTGGCCTTTCAATGGGCGTGCGGGGACGACATGAACGTCACCTTCAAACAAGAGGGCTGGCAACTGTCCCTTCACCGAGTCCACGCCCCGGTGATGGACGTGCTTCAGTGGATCCACGAGTCGATGGGCATGGCGTCGTTGCATTCCCATGAGGAAACCGGGGTGCTTTGGACGTTTGACCGCGACAAGGAGGTGGCCACATGGTGCAAGAAGGTCGGTGTGCCGTGGCATGAAGTTCCCCAGCCCGGGGTGCAACGTCGCCGAACATCACGCGCGGGGTGGGTGGAAGCCTGGCATGTGAACATGGCGTTGCCATGGGCGAATCCCGACCTCGAACGCTGGGGCAGGGAGGAGGGGCAGGATGCCCGTCCTGAGTGGCCAGAGGGATGGCGTTTGACGAGCGCACCCGCGGTCACCCACGCCGACGATCTTCCTGGGACAGGACCGTTTCAGCCGGGCGGAGAACGCGCCGGCCATGCCTACCTCATGAGTTTCCTCAAAGAGGGACGCATTTCCACCTACCAAAAGCACATCAGCAAGCCCGAAGCGAGTCGACGGAGTTGCAGCCGGTTGTCCCCGTTTTTGGCGTGGGGCGCACTGAGCATCCGTCAAGTGTACCAAGCGCTGGAGGCGACCAAGCAGGGGCGCAACCACCACGCGTTTGGAAGTCGCCTGAGGTGGCATTGCCATTTCATCCAAAAGTTTGAATCCGAGCATGCCCTCGAGTGGCGCAATGTCAACCGGGCGTACGACGGGTTGCCCGTCGTGCATCGTCCGGAATGGATCGAACGTTGGAAAGAGGGAACCACGGGCATCCCCTTGGTGGATGCGTGCATGCGGTGCGTCCGCGAAACGGGGTACCTCAATTTCAGGATGCGTGCCATGCTGGTGAGTTTTTTCACGCACCACATGAACCACGCGTGGCAGGACGGCGTGACGCATTTGGCGAAGTGCTTTTTGGACTTCGAGCCCGGCATTCACTACAGCCAATTTCAGATGCAGGCTGGGGTCACAGGCATCAACACGGTGCGGATATACAATCCCGTGAAGCAGGGCCAAGAGCACGATCCAGACGGCGACTTTGTCCGGAAGTGGGTGCCTGAATTGGCGGGGGTGCCTGCAGAGTGGATCCATGCGCCATGGACGGCGCCACCCATGGAGGCCGCGATGGGCGGGTGGAACGCCGAGGCCTATCCGGAGCCCATGCTGGACTTGACCGAGGCGGCACGGGCGGCGCGCGACCGCATGTGGGCGTTCCGAAAGCGGGCCGATGTCAAGGCCGAGGGCCGCAGGATTTTGGCGCGCCACGTTGTGCCGCCACGTGCCCAAACCAAAGGCAGAATGCGCGAACTTTGACCCATGTCTGAATCGCGCAGTTCTGGAACGCTGTTGCACCACGAAGTGATCGGGGACCGTCCCGACGCGCCGTGGATGGTTCTGATTCACGGAGCCGGTGGGTCCATCAAGACCTGGAAGTTTCAGATTGAAGCGTTTGCCCCCCATTACCGATTGTTGCTCTTGGACCTGCGCGACCATGGGTTGAGCAAGGACATCCTGCCTGAATTTCCTGCCTACGATTTTGACATCGTGGCCGAGGACATCTTGCGTGTGGTCGACCATTTGGGCATCCAAAAGGCTCACTTTGTCAGCCTCAGCATCGGCAGCGTCATCCTCCAAAAAATCGACATCGAGCGCCCAGAATTGATCGACCGCATGGTCATGGCGGGGGCCATTTTCGACGGAAGTTGGTTGATGCACCTGTTTGTGCACAGCGCCAAGGTGTTGAATTACGTGCTTCCGTACCGTGCGATCTATTGGCTCTTTTCGTTCATCGTGTTGCCACGCCGGAACCACCGATTGAGCCGTTGGATTTTCCGCCGTCAGAGTCGGAAGCTGACGCAAGGGGAATACCTCAAGTGGGTGGAGCTGTACAAGCCCTTCTTCAAGTTGGTTCGCCAATACGTGCAACGGCCGGTGATGAAAAAAGGCCTCGTGGTCATGGGCGACCAGGACCACATTTTTTTCCGTGCCGCCGAGCGATTCACTCAATTGCAGCGCAACATGCGGTTGAGTGTGATTGAAAATTGCGGCCACGTGTGCAGCATCGAGGCCCCTGAGTTGTTCAATGAACTCGTGCTCAACTTCCTTCAGGATGCAGACGTTCCCCACCGCGTGACCGCCACGCCGGTGCCCAAATCATGGACTGAACTTCGTCAACTCCAAGCCACAAAAGCATGAGCTTTTCCCCCTTGAACACGGCCTTGGCCTTCGCCTTGTGCGCCTTTGTCGCTGTCCCAGAATTGTGGGGCCAAACCATCGAAACCGACCGTCCCGACCAAACCGAAGCGGCCACCCTGGTGCCGGTGGGAGGGGTCCAGATCGAAACAGGATTGGCAGGGTACACCACAGCGAACGGCTCTTGGACAGGATACACCTTGCCGACGGCTCTGTTGCGTCTGGGGCTGCACGAGCGCTTTGAGTTGCGCGTGGTGGGCCAGCGCGACCAGGTTCAGCCCAACCTCATCGACATCCCAGAAACGTGGCTCGTGGAATCGTCTTGGGACGTCGGGGCCAAAGTGGCCGGGTGGAACAATGAATCTTCGCAGATGTGCCTGCTCGCACATTACCGTTTTCGGCCCAGTGGGTTGTCCGGAGGCCAGGTGCGCGTGAATCTCGCCAAGCCCTTGGGGGACCGCTTCAGTGTGGGCACCAACTTGGGAATGGTGTGGACGTGGGCGACGGAGACGGTGGACGCCATGAAGGCCTTTGAATACACTGTGGCCGTGGGGTACAACGTCACAGAAAGCCTCTACGCATACGTGGAGGGATTTGGAGAAAGCGGACAGTGGCAGGGGGATGGAGGATTGGCCTGGCGCCCAGACCCATTGAGCCAATTTGACGTCAGCGTGGGATGGGCAGGAGACTACGGTCAGTCTTACGTCGCCGTCGGTTGGTCCAAACTGATGCTCACGGGGCAAAGCGGAATGTGATTCTGTCGCCGTGGCCCACAAAAAACCACACCTTCCTGAGAAAACATGCGTGACATGCGGCCGGCCATTTGCCTGGCGCAAAAAGTGGGCGCGCGACTGGGACAACGTCAAGCATTGCAGCGAGCGCTGCAGACGCAACAGAACCACTTCCGCGAAGGAAACATGACGGCGTCAGGGGTGTTACTCCAACACCATGCTCGATGCCCCCATCACCACCGTTTCACCGGCGCGCACCGTGCGGCTGGTTCTCGGCGATCAGCTGAACGCGTCGCACCCTTGGTGGAGTGACTCCGACGACCAGGTGCTCACCGTGATGATGGAGTGCCGGCAAGAAACCGACTACGCCCAACACCACGTCCAAAAGGTGCTTGCGTTCTTCTTGGCCATGCGTGAATTCGCCAAATCGCGCATGGAGGAGGGACACAGGATGCACTACCTGCCGATTTCAGGCGCACACGCCACGCGCCCCATGATGGAGGTGTTGGCCGAATTGGTTCAAGAGACTGGCGCGAAAGCGGTTCGGTTTCAAGCCCCAGACGAATGGCGACTCGACGAGATGGTGCAGGAAGCGGTGGCGTCGTGGCCGGAGGCTTACGGAGTGACAGTTGCGGTGGACGACACCGAGCATTTTTTGACCTCACGCTCCGACCTCGCCACCCATTTTCAAGGAAAGAAGCAGTACCTCATGGAGTCGTTTTACCGCATGATGCGGAAACGGCATGACGTGTTGCTCGACAGCGCCGGTCAACCGGAAGGCGGCAAGTGGAATTACGACGCCAACAACCGAAAGAAGCTGCCCAAAGGCCACGTTCCGCCGTCTCCCCGCCTGTGGGAACGGGAGGTGTCGTCTGTGCTTGAGGAGATGAAGTCCGCCGGGGTGCAGACGGTCGGACGGGTGGACGCAGCCCGGTTTGGATGGCCTGTGACCCGTGAAGAGAGCCTGGAGTTGCTGGACATTTTTGTGGAGGAGCTGCTGCCGCGTTTTGGAGATTTTCAAGACGCGCTGACCGAGGACAGTTGGACCGTGTACCACAGCCGATTGAGCTTCGCCATGAATGTCAAAATGCTACATCCGCGTGAGGTCATTGCCGCGGTCGAGAACGCGTGGCGGGAACGCCCTGACCACGCCAGCATCGAGCAGGCCGAGGGGTTCATTCGCCAGCTCTTGGGGTGGCGCGAATACATGCGTGGCGTCTACTGGGCGCACATGCCTGGGTACGCGTCCATGAATTTCTTTCAGCACGACAGGAAGCTGCCGTCGTGGTTTTGGACAGGGGAGACGGGCATGCGCTGCTTGCAGCACGCCATAGGCCAAACCCTTGACCACGCCTACGCCCACCACATCCAGCGCTTGATGGTGACTGGCAACTTTGCCTTGCTGGCCGGCATCGACCCAGACGAGGTGGACGCGTGGTACCTCGGGGTGTACATCGACGCCCTCGAGTGGGTGGAAATCACCAACACCCGAGGCATGAGTCAATTTGCCGACGGTGGCATTGTGGGCACCAAGCCTTACGTGTCTTCGGCCAACTACATGCACAAAATGGGGCCGCATTGCGCCTCTTGTCGGTACAAGCGACAGGCCAAAACGGAAGACGACGCCTGCCCCTTCAACAGCCTGTACTGGCACTTCCACGCCCGCAACCGCGAATTGCTGGAGCGCAACCCGCGCATCGGCATGGTGTACCGAACCTGGGACAAGATGCCCGACGCCCAACAACAAGCCTTGCTGGACCGCGGAGACGCGGTGCTGGCCAACCTCGAAAACCTCTGACATGACTTCTTCTCTACGCACCCTCCATTGGTTCCGCAACGACCTCCGGCTCGACGACAATCCGGCGCTTGACCATGCCCTTCGTGCAGGAGAGGTGGTTCCCGTGGTGGTGATGGATCCGCGGTTTTGGGCCGAGGACCGCTGGGGGCACGTCAAAACTGGGCCGTTTCGGACGCGGTTTTGGCTTGAAAGCGTGGCGGACCTCAAAGCGGCCGTCGAGGCGTGTGGCGGCCAGTTGCTGGTGAAGCAGGGAAAGCCTGAAGACGTTCTGCCTGCGTTGATGGACTCTTGGTCTTGCTCCTCCTTGACGGCCCAAGCCGAGCACACCCCTGAGGAGCTCGAGATTGAATCAAACGTTGAGGATGCGGTCCGGGCGTCAGGCGGCACGTGCACGTGGGTGGAAGGCCACACGTTGTTCCACCCCGACGACCTGCCCATGGACTTGGAAGCGCTGCCCGACATCTTCACGCAGTTCCGCAAGAAAGTCGAAAAACACAGCGAGGTGAGGGAGTGCATTCCTGCACCGACGTCGTGGCCTTGTCCCGAGGGATTGACCTCCGACGACGTTCCTTCGCTGGCAGAGGCCCTGTCCCAGTCAGGCCAAACCATGCCTCCGTCCGACAGCCGAAGCGTGTTGCCTTTCAAGGGAGGCGCCACCGAGGCGCGGGCGCGGTTGAAGCACTACTTCTGGGACTCCAAGAGATTGGCGGTGTACAAGAAGACCAGGAACGGCTTGGTCGGGGCCGACTACAGCAGCAAGTTCAGTCCGTGGTTGGCGCACGGCTGCATCAGCCCGCGCCGCATCGCGAGTGAAGTGTACCGCTTCGAAGACAACGTAGAGGCCAACGACAGCACGTACTGGCTGGTGTTTGAGCTGATTTGGAGGGACTACTTCCGCTTTGTGGCGATGAAGTATGGCGCCCGCATTTTCCATCGGAAGGCCTTGAAGCCCGACAGCGCCAACCGCGGCACGCAACGCCCTGCCTTTGAAGCGTGGAAAGAGGGAAGGACCAAGGATGCGTTCGTGAACGCCAACATGCGTGAACTCGCACGTACCGGATTCATGAGCAACCGCGGTCGCCAAAACGTCGCCTCCTACCTCGTCCACGACCTTGGCATCGATTGGCGCTTGGGCGCGTCGTGGTTTGAGCACATGCTGCTGGACTACGATCCCGCCAGCAATGCCGGCAATTGGATTTACGTGGCAGGGGTCGGCAACGACCCTCGTCCCAACCGGAAATTCAACACCCAGCGACAAGCGGAGATGTACGACGGCGATGGCAGATACCAAACCCTCTGGAGCACCGATGCTTTGGAACTTGACGTACGCTGACCCCGACCGCTGGAACGAGGTCTACGCCATTGCGGGAAAGCCTCTGCCTTGGTGGAAACGGTCAGGAACGCCTCGGATGCGGTTGCGCCAAGGCCCCGGGCCAGTGAACGATCTCATTGAAGAAACGTCCGACGTCAAATGGGCCAACCTGCAGCGGACCCAATCGGGGGCCATCGTGTACTTCCGGGTTCGGTTGGAAGTGTATGGCATGCCGTGTCCCGCCCAGCAAACCTCGTGGCAACTTCGGTCGGAGGATGGACGCCACGAACTTCTGTTGGGCCATCCCGAAGGCGTCGTTCTCCTGGAACTGACATCCACGCCTTCGACGGGCACGCTCAAGGTGTTGGAAGGGGCATTTGGGCCTCAAAGCGTGTCCAAAGTACACGTGTAAGTTGTTGGAAACGTGTATATTGCATGTCCGGGCTCAACGCTGCCCCCTCAAAAGATTACCTCCGATACCATGATCAAATCTCGCACGATGAATGAGTTGCGTCAAACCCGTGACGCTGTGTACAACCCGCCCGCATCCCACGACCAGCGGATGAACGAACGTTTGGTGGGGGACATCTACGTGATTTTGGATTCAGAAGGCCAACCAGCGGTGGCCTGCGACGACGTGGCTTGCTTGATCCAAGCCCGCCCCGAGTGGTCTTCAGAGGCCATCGAGTCGCACTTCAACACAGGTGAAGAGCGCTACACCGCGCCCAACGGAGAGGTCGTGCACCACGTGCGCCGCCGCAAGCGCCGCGTCTGAGTTCACGACGATAAGGCCGTTTCACTCAGAGTGTGCGGCATGAAAAAGCCCCGATGCGCATGTCGCATCGGGGCTTTTTGTTGGAGGATGCTCCTGCCTTAGTGGCTGGCGAGGTACGCAGCCACACCGTCGTTGGTGGCGGCCATGGCGTCCTTGCCTTTTTCCCAGTTCGCTGGGCACACTTCGCCGTGCGTTTCGTTGTGGATCCAAGCGTCGAGCACGCGAATGGCTTCGTCCACGTTGCGGCCAATCGGGAAGAAGTTCACGAGTTGGTGGCGAACGATGCCCTCCTTGTCAATCAAGAACAACCCGCGGTAGGCGATCATCTCACCTTCTGCGGTCAAGTTGCCTTCTTCGTCGTAGTCGTACTCACCTGCGAGCACGTCGTAGTTGGTGGAGATGGTCTTGTTGGTGTCGGCCACGAGAGGGTAGGTGACGCCTTCGATGCCGCCGTTGTCCTTGGACACGCGGAGGTACGCTTGGTGCGTTTCTGCCGTGTCAGTGGAGACGCCCACCACTGCGCAGTTGCGCGATTCAAATTCACCGAGCTTCTCTTGGAAGGCGTGAATTTCCGTGGGACACACAAAGGTGAAGTCCTTGGGGTAGAAGAAGAGCACCACGTACTTGTTGCCGAGGTACTGATCGAGGGAAAAGTTGTCGACGATGTCGCTGCCGTTGACGACTGCGGTTTCGCTGAAATGGGGGGCCTTGCGGCCAACGAGAACTGCCATGGTTCAGGTGTTGGTTTGGGGATTGATTTTCGCTTGCGAAGATAACAGGCGCATCCCGCAGGGGTTCGCATTTGGGCATCAAAGAATTGTAACATTCATTCCACGTTCTCCCCACAATCGATTGACACATCCCGCGCATCTTTGCACCATGAGGAAGGCCGACGCGAACACCCTGTACATCAACCGCGAATTGAGTTGGTTGTCGTTCAATGAACGGGTGCTACAGGAGGCGCAAGTCGGACGGACCCCATTGATTGAGCGCGTTCGGTTTTTGGGCATTTTCTCCAACAACTTGGACGAATTCTACCGCGTCCGAGTGGCCAACCTGCAACGCGTGTTGATGGTGGACAAGAAGGCCAAAACAACCTTGGGCTTTTCCGTGGCGGACACGTTGGAAGCGGTGGAAGCCCGCATCGACGGACTGCGCAAGCAATACGACGAGACGTTCCACCACGTCATTGATGCCCTTGAAAAGGAGAACATTCGGTTCGTGCGAGAGGACGAATTGGACGACGCGGATGCCGAGTTTGTGTCCACGCATTTCCGTCGCGTGGTGCGCCCAGAGCTCGTCCCAATCATGTTGGGAAGGAAGGTCAAGATGCCGCAGTTGGTGGACGGGGACGGTTACCTGGCCGTGCGGTTGACGTTTGAGGACGCCAAGGACAAGCTTGCAGTGATTCACATTCCGCGGCACTTGGACCGTTTCCTGACCCTGCCGGAGCGGGACGGCATGCACCGGGTCATGTTTTTGGAAGACGTCATCCGGCACGCATTGCCCGTCATCTTCCGACTTTTTGAAGCCCAAACCCTCGACGCCTTCGCCCTCAAAGCGACCCGCGACGCCGCCCTGGACATGGACGACGACGTGGCACGCAGCATGATGAACCGGGTGGAACGCGGATTGAAAAAACGCAAGCAGGGAGAATACGTGCGCATTCTGCACGACCGCGACATGCCGGAAGACATGCTGGCGGGACTGTTGCGGAAGGTGAAGGTGCCCTCCGCCGCCAGCGTCATCGCGGGCGACCGGTACCACAACCGCCGAGACCTGATGGGCTTTCCAGATTTTGGACGTCAGGACCTCGTGCACGCCCCGCAACCACCCATCACCCACCCCAAGCTGCGCCACGCGTCCAGTGTGATGAGCGCCATTTCCGAAGGGGACGTGCTGGTGCATTGCCCGTACCACAAGTTTGTCCACGTGGTGGACTTTGTGAGGGAAGCGGCCATCGACCCCCATGTCACGACCATTCAAATCAACCTCTACCGTGTGGCCAAAAACAGCCAGGTGATCAACGCGTTGATCAATGCTGCACGAAACGGCAAACGGGTGGAGGTCGTTGTGGAATTGGCGGCGCGTTTTGACGAGAAGCACAACCTGAAAGTGGCCAACATGCTTCAGGACGCCGGGGCCATCGTTCGCATCGGCATTCCCAACCTGAAAGTCCATTGCAAGGTCATCTTGGTGACGCGCCGAAAGCAGGGGCGGGTGAAGCGCTTTGGCCATGTGGGCACAGGCAATTTTCACGAGCGCAATGCCGGCATTTACGAGGACTTGAGCTTGTTCACGGCCAACCCTAAAATCACGGGGGAACTTGCCAAGTTGTTTGACTTCTTCGAGAACAGCTTTGAGCGAAAGGTCTACCGAAACCTGTTTGTGAGCCCGTTCTCCACGCGCCGCCGTTTCACCAAGCTCATCGACGAGGAAATGGAGCGTGCCTCGCGCGGAGAAGACGCGTGGATGGACATCAAGCTGAACAACATTGTCGACGCAGGGATGATCGAAAAGCTCTACGCGGCCAGTCAAGCCGGGGTGCGGATACGCATGGTCATCCGAGGCATTTGTGCCTTGCGCGCGGGCGTCGAAGGGTTGAGCGAGAACATCGAGGTGCGCTCATTGGTGGGACGGTACTTGGAGCATTCCCGGTTCATGCGGTTTGGGAACGGCGGCAATCCGTTGACCTATGTAAGCAGTGCCGACTGGATGACCAGAAACCTGGACCGCCGCGTAGAGGTCACGGCGCCGGTGTTGGACGAAGCCTTGGCGGACGACTTGCGCGTCCATTTCGAGCGCATGTGGTCGGACAACACCCACGCCCGTCGGTTGAAGGCCGACGGCTCCAACGAGTGGGTGAGTGCACCGCAGGATGCCGGTCAGCTTGTGCAAGCGCAACAGGCCTTGTACCTTGAGCTGAAAGGCAGAGAAGCGTGAAGTTTGGAGCGATCGACATTGGATCCAACGCCGTCAGGCTGTTGATTGCCCGCGTAGAGGAGCAGGACGGTGGTCGAAAGTCCATCGACAAGCTCAGTTTCTACCGCGTGCCGGTTCGCTTGGGGGCGGATGTGTTCAGCGACGGCGCCATTTCGGAGGGAAAAGTCAAGCACCTGGTCAAGACGATGAAGGCGTTTTGGTACCTCATGGATGTCCACGGGGTGGAGTGGTTTCACGCCTACGCCACCAGTGCCATGCGCGAGGCGTCCAACGTGGACGCGGTGGTCAAAAAGGTCCAAAAAGCGGCCAACATCGCCATCGAACCCATCTCTGGTGACCGAGAAGCGGCGTTGATTTTTGCCAACTTCTCCATGGCCGTGATGGACGACAAGAAAGACTACCTCTACATCGACGTGGGGGGTGGAAGCACTGAATTGACCCTCATCCGAGGGGGAGAGCGGATCAAGAGCAAGAGCTTCCAGTTGGGCACCGTCAGGCAATTGGCCGGACGCATTCCCGACGGGGAGTGGGCCGCTGTGGAAGCGTACGTGGAGGACTTGAAAAGCGAGGACCGTCCGTTGTACGCCATTGGCACGGGGGGCAACGCCAACCGGCTCCAGCGTTTGGCCTTGACCCCACGAGACGAGGCCATTCCCCAACACAAGCTCCAAAGCGTGTCGGACAAGCTGTCCGCGCTGTCGGTGGAAGAACGCCGTCGGCAGTACCATTTGAAGCCAGACCGCGCGGACGTCATCGTCCCTGCCGCAGAGATTTACTTGCGGATCATGGGGCTTTCTGGAGCGTCGCACATGATGGTTCCCAAGGTGGGGCTTGTGGACGGCATGGTGCTCCACACCTACGAGGAGTGGAAGGCAGAACGTCAGGCCGCAACAGACAAAAAGGCGAAAAAGAAAAAGCCCAAAAAGAACAAGGAGGGCCCATGACCCTCCTTGCGCCTTGACCCAGGGTCAAGCGATGCGTTGTTGGCTTACAAGTTCTTCGCCAAGAAGGCGTCCACCTCGTAGATGCGCTTGGGCTTCAAGACAATCTTGCCTTCGCTGTCCAGCAGGAAGTAGGTGGGGGTGGAGGTGATCTTGTAGTCCTTCACAATGGGAGAGTCCCACCCTTGCAGCTGGCTCACGTTGGGGTACTGCATGCCGCGTTGCTCGATGACGCCCACCCAGGTGGAACGGGCTTGGTCCAAGCTCACGCCAATGGCTTCGAATCCGCGGTTTTGGTACTTGGCGTAGACTGGAATCAGCACCGGGATTTCTTGCTCGCACTTGTGGCACCACGACGCCCAAAACATGACCAACGTGTACTTGTTGGCCTTCGCCGTTTCCATCAAGTTGAGCGAGCCACCGTCCCATTTGTTCATGGTGAAGTTGGGCGGGGTCTTCCCGAGCTGGAGGTTGATGATGCCTTGGGCGCGTTGACGGATCACATCGCTGAGGTCAGCCCCGCAATCTTCGTCGTAGATGTAGTTGTCCAAGATGTACTGGCAGATGTGCTCTTTGCCTGTGTTGTAGAAGCCTTCGAGCATGGAGTACAAGGCACTCTCAAGGGTGGCGGGGTTGGGCTCGAAATGGGCCTTCACCATGTCGATGCACGCGAGGAAGCCGGGGTCGTTGCCCTTGCTGTACGCCACCATGAATCCCTGGATGCGGTCGCTGATGGCCATGCTGCGAATCAGGCTGTTGTCCATGGGGTCGATGTCGTCGAAGAAATTGCCCTGCGAGTTGGGGTATTTGGGGTTTTTCCAGCCCAAAAACTTGGCGATGTACGTGCCGGGGTTGGCGTCCATCAACTCGTGCTGCTTGGCGACGAGTTCCATTTCCTTGTCCGAAATCTGCTTTTCCACCTGGGCGCGGAAGGGACTGTCCTTGAGCTGCTTGCGGAGGTTGCGGATTTGGTTGTTGTTGACGCGGCTGAAGTTCTCGTACGTGAACCAAGCTCGGTTTTCAGCGCTGGCCGCAGCGGTCTTGCCGCTGGTCATTTGCTTGGAGCGGAAGACGAGGTTGAGGTCGGCTTCGTCGGGGTTCATGATGAACTGACAGTTGTTCTTGGCGTCGACGCCTGCCATCTGGTAGAAACCACGGTGAACCTCCACTTGTCCGAAGTCAAACGCTTGATTCTGCACCGTGGTGCTGTCCATGAGGGTGAGGTTGCGGCCTTCGGTCTCGTACAAGTAGAGCTTGGTTCCGTTGCCTGCGGGCATGCTTCCATGCAGACGAACCTTTCCCACCTTGTCTCCAGCGTTGGCGTCGGTGACCCCACTCTTCCACTTGGCAGACACCGTGACGTCAGGCTGGGCGGTTGCAGGTGCAGCTTTGGCCGCTGGCGCCGAAGGGGCGTCGGCTTTCTTGGAGGATGGAGCGTCGGCGTTTCCGCAGCCAAGGGTCAACAGGGCTGCTGTGCAAAGGGTCCAAATCATGGGATGTTTCATTCGTTCGGGGATGAATCTGTCAGGGAGGACAACCTCCCGTTTCACCCACGAATTTAAGCCTGCGCAAGACAACATCGTGCGACCTGTGTCGCCGTTGTCACGTAACTTGTGTGAATGGAACGTTCCAAAGCACTTGCCCTGTTGGGGTTGGACGACACGGCCACGTTGGACCAAATCACCGACACCTTGGACCAAGCGGTGTTCAAGGTGAGGGACCATTTCCTTCGCAGCGCCATCGTTCCCAAGCTCGCGGAAGGGCGCGTGGAAAAGTGCGTTCAGTTGAGCGACGTGGCGCAGAGTTTGGGCGTGCCCGCTTTGGGCCAACCGGCGCCGATTCCCCAAACGTTGCCTCACGGCAGCGACCTCGAGTCGCTTGTGCTCGGCCACGTGGAGAACGTACGCCGATGCAGAAACGCCATGGCCACCACCCTCGATCCAGACAGCGTGGCCCAATTGGGGCACCTCATGGCGAAGGTGCAGTTCGAGTACATGAAGACGTTCCTCAGCCTCACCGAGACCCTGGTGGACGGCACCTACGAAGGCTCTGTGCCGGCGCGCGAAGAGGTCGACTGGATGGCCCTGCTCGCTGCTGTACGCGCCGCGAAAAAAGGACCGGGCAGCGGTGTGCTGCTCCAAGACTTGGTGGTCAAGGAGCGCGCCCGCATGAAGGCCATGGTCAGCTCCAGCCAGCCAGCGCCGCGTTGAACGTCGCGGAGGGACGCATCACAGCCGCGCACTTGTCGACGTCGGGGCGGTAGTAGCCGCCCAAATCCACGGCTTGTCCTTGGACCGCAATCAATTCTTCCACGATGGTGGCTTCTTGTCCGCGCAGGCTTTCTGCCAATGAGGCGGCCTTGTCTGCGATTTCAGGCGCAGCGGTTTGCGCAGCCAGGGCTTCCGCCCAGAACAAGGCGAGGTAGAAGTGGGATCCGCGGTTGTCGATGCCACCCAAGCGGCGCGTGGGGCTCTTGTCCTCGTCCAAGAACCGAGTGGTCGCGTCGTCCAAGGCGTCGGCCAGCACCTGGGCGTGGGTGTTGCCCGTGGAGGTGGCGATGTGTTCGAGACTGGGCACCAAGGCCATGAATTCACCAAGGCTGTCCCAACGGAGGTAATTCTCTTCCACGAGTTGCTGGACGTGCTTGGGTGCCGACCCACCGGCCCCCGTTTCAAACAAGCCCCCGCCGTTCATCAAAGGCACGATGCTCAGCATTTTGGCAGAGGTGCCCACCTCGAGGATGGGGAAGAGGTCGGTGAGGTAGTCGCGGAGCACGTTGCCCGTGACGGAAATGGTGTTTTGTCCTTTCACGATGCGCTCAAGCGAGAACGTCGTGGCCTGTGTGGGCGCGAGCACATGCAGTTCCAACCCGTCTGTGTCGTGCTCCGGCAAGTACGTCTCGACTTTGGCGATGAGCTGGGCGTCGTGCGCACGGTTCGAATCGAGCCAAAACACCGCCGGGTCTCCGGTGGCACGGGCGCGGGTGACGGCAAGCTTGACCCAGTCTTGGATGGGTGCGTCTTTCACCTGACACATGCGGAACACATCGCCTTGACCCACCGTCTGGCTCATGAGCACGTCACCGTTGGCGTCGACCACGTCGACGCGGCCCGCGGCAGCCATCTGAAATGTCTTGTCGTGCGATCCGTACTCCTCGGCTTTTTGGGCCATGAGTCCCACGTTGGGCACACTGCCCATGGTGGCAGGGTCTAGGGCACCGTTGGCCTTGCAGAAATCGATGGTCGCTTGGTACACTCCGGCGTAGGAACGGTCAGGGATGACAGCGACGGCGTCCTGGGTTTGGCCTTGGGCGTTCCACATCTTGCCGCCTTCCCGAATCATGGCGGGCATGGAGGCGTCGATGATGACGTCCGACGGAACGTGCAGGTTGGTGATGCCTTTGTCGGAGTTGACCATCGCCAAGCTTGGACGCGCTGCAAGGGTCTCTTGGATGGTCGCTTCGATGGCTGCGCGGTCTGCTTCTTCCATGGAGGGAAGCTTGGCCACGAGGTCGCCAAATCCGTTGTTGAAGTCCACGCCGGCTGCGGCCAAGGCATCTCCATGCTTGTCCACGACTGGCTTGAAGAAAGCGCGCACGGCTGCCCCAAACAAAATGGGGTCCGACACTTTCATCATGGTGGCCTTCATGTGGAGAGAGAACAATGCACCCTCGTCGTTCACCCGGTCAATTTCAGAGGCGAGGAAGGCTTCGAGCTTGTCCATGGACAACGCTGCACAGTCGACGATTTCGCCGGCCTGCAAGGCGAGGCCTTCTTTCAGGGTCGTCCGGTTGCCGTGGCTGTCGACGTGGACGATGTCCACCGTGGTGGCGTTGGGCACTGTCACGCTCTTCTCGGAGCCGTAGAAATCGCCTTCGGGCATGCTCGCCACACGGGCGAGGCTGTCAGAGGACCAAGCACCCATGCGGTGCGGGTGTTTCTGAGCGTACGATTTCACTGCTTTGGGCGCGCGGCGGTCGCTGTTGCCTTCGCGCAACACGGGGTTCACTGCGGAGCCTTTCACCTTGTCGTAGCGCGCTTTGATGCTGCGCTCTTCGTCAGAGGCGGGTTCGTCGGGGTAATCGGGCAAGTCGAATCCCAGTGCTTGGAGCTCAGCAATCGCCGCCTTCAACTGCGGGATGGAGGCGCTGATGTTGGGGAGCTTGACGATGTTGGCGTCTGGCGTTTTGGCCAAAGCGCCCAACTCGCTCAAGGCGTCGTGGGTGGCTTGATCGCTGGGCAATACCTCCGACATCGCCGCCAAAATGCGGCCGCTGAGAGAAATGTCACGCGTCTCCACCGTCACGCCGGCCTGGCCAGCAAATGCTTGAACGATGGGAAGAAAGCTGTAAGTCGCCAAGGCTGGTGCCTCGTCCGTAAGGGTGTAAAGAATCTTCGACATGCGGCCGCAAATGTCGGAAATCCGGACCGATCACGCCACCTTAGGACAGCACCTTTCGCATCACGGCGCAGGGCAAGTGTTCTCCTCGAAGCTCCACCACCTTCGATTCCACGACGTCGTAGCCGCGCGAGAGGAGCAACGGCTGAAGGTGCTCACTCGCCTGAGTGAGAAGGGCGAGGGCATGTGACGTGTGGACGTCCAACTCCACGGCTTCGAGCAAGCGTTGTCCCCAGCCGCGGCGTTGGTGGTCGGGGTGAACGTAAAGCATGTCAAGCCAGGCTTCTGTGGCGAAGAGTTCGCGCCAGCTCGCCAAGCCGAGGACGACATTGGGCGCCGTCAGCACACTGGTCCGTTGATCGCGCAACCGCGTCGCCCAATCGTCAAGGTCCAACGCCGCCCACGCTTTGCGTTGCGCAGGCGTGTAGGCCCCTCCGGAAGCCTCCAAAATGCTTCGCTGGCAAAGCTCCAAACAGGCGCCCTCCCATGCGGGGAGGTAGGGCACAAGACGAACGTCATTCACGGCCCAGGGCAACAATCGGGTCGAGTTTGGCCGCCAAGCGCGCAGGGTAGTATCCGGAAGCCAGGCTGGTCAAAAAGCACAGGATGACCCCGGTGGTGACCCAGCCCCATGGCACGACAAATGGCGTCTCGAAGTAGGACGCGATGAGGTTGCCTGCCGCCAGTCCCAAGCCAATGCCCACAGCGCCCCCAAGCTGGCCAATGACCATGACCTCCACGAGGAATTGCGTGCGGATGGCGCGGCTCGAAGCGCCCAAGCTTTTGCGGGTGCCGATTTCGCGGGTGCGTTCGCTCACGGACACCAGCATGATGTTCATCAATCCAATCCCTGCGCCGAGCAAAGTGATGAGCCCGATGAACACCGCCGCGAGGGTGATGCCGTCTGTGGCTTCGAGAAGGGTGTCCACCAACTGGTTGCTTTGTCGGATCCTGAACGAGTTGGGGTCGCCGGGAGCGTCGCCCCGCACCATGCGCATCAATCCCGTGGCCTCTTCCACGGCGTCGGGCAAATCCTCCGCCTTGTCCACGGTGCAGGTAAGGTTGTAACTGCGCCCTTCGTCAGAGTACTGCCGCCTCACGCCGAGCAAGGGCATGAGGATTTGGTTGTCTTGAGACATGCCAAACGTGGTGCCGCGTGCTTCAAGCACGCCTGCCACGGTGTAACGCTGGGCGCCGACAAGCACATGCTGTCCGACGGGGTCTTCCCACGACTCAAACACGCGGTCGACCACAGATTGCCCGAGCAGGACCACCGCTGCGCCATTGTCGATTTCAGCGGGGGTGAAGTTTCGGCCTTGGGCCACACCCAACCCGCTGACGTTGAGGTACAGTTCATCCACGCCTTGAACGCTGACGTTGGGGTCGGTGCGTTCGTTGCCGCGTGTGACGGTGGCCATTCCGGTGCCAAACACCGACACGGCCACGTCGAAGGACCCCTCGGCTTCTCGCTTGAACCGCAGGGCTTCTCGGTGATTGACTGGCGAACTTGGGGTGGTCCGTCGCCCATTGAACATCCCGCCACTGCGCATGCGGTCGATGGAAAAACTCTGGGTGCCCAGGGAAGAGAATTCCTGGCGCACATTGGCTTTCAGCGATTCGGTCGCGGTGACCAT
>WTJL01000197.1 GCA_011524845.1 Flavobacteriales bacterium
AGGGTGACCGATGGGGCCGGGCTCCAAGGGGCCAGCGTCACTTCCTGTCCCAAGGCGTTGTACAAGCTGATGGAAGTCAGGGGCTCCGTCGTTCCGGATTGAACGGTGAATTCGTCTTGCGCTGGAATGGGGAACACGTCGATGGCCGAGCGGTTCAATTCGTCCACAGACAGGTAAATGACGTCGATGTCGCCCACCATCATCACGTGTTGGTCGCCCGCTTGGCGATGGGCGCCATAAATCTGGTACACGTCACCCACCGTGGGGCCGTCGGGGTCTTCGTTTCCGCTGGGGTCGTAGGTGTCCACACCCCAACACGTCACGTCGCCGGTGCCATCGTTGATGGTCCATACGCCGTCGGCGTTGGGCTCTGACACCACAGTGGCGTTGTCGATGCGCACCCGTGTCCCTTCGTATTGCTCGTCTTGAAACTGGTTGGCGGTCAACCATGTTCCGATGGGGGTGGCCATCCAAAAGTTGACGAATTCCACCAGTTCAGCCCCCATCAGCTGGGTGTTGCCTTCCACCTCTTCCACTGTGCCGTGCAATGTCAGCAGGTCCCCCACTTCCGGTTGTCGGTCGCTGTTCCAGTAGGGGGTGTTGGCAGGGATCAACACGTCTGGCCCCACCACCATGAGTCCGTTCCACGGCCCAGCCATGTCTTGCATGAACCACGTGTCGCCAAAAGGCTCCGTGACCATGGCCGTGATGGTGACCGTGTCTCCGGCGTAAGGGGAGACGTCGGTTTGGCCTTGAATGTCGGCCAAAGGGGTTTGGGCAAACGACGACAAAGACATCATGCCGGCCAGAGCCGTGGCCCAAAGGGCTTGGGTAGAAGGGGTGGTGTTCATGCCTTCAAGGTCCGTCAGGAAGTTTGGGTTGTCAAATGCGGGGCATCAAGGACCCATGGCTTCTTCGTAATTTTAGGTCATGCGTGGAACATGGATGGTTGGGGTGGCCATGATGGTCGCCTCTGTTGCAGGGTGGGGTCAAGACGCCGTCGACCACTGGGAAGCCGTGGTGCAGGATGGCACGTCGTGGCACTACCTCATTCCCACGTCTCAGCCCGTGCCGTATTGGATCTACGACAACTTCGCCGCGAGCGATTGGCAGGTGGGACCCGCAGGGTTTGGGTACGGCGACGGCGACGACAACACGGTGGTTCCCAGCACGACGAGCATCTATTTGCGCCACACGTTTGAGGTGGCCGATCCCAGTGCCTTTGCCGAGGCGATGTTTGCCATAGACTACGACGACGGGTACGTGGCCTACTTGAACGGCAACGAGATTGCCCGTGGGAACGCCGGAAATCCCGGGGACTTTGTGGCGTGGGATGCGGTCCTGGACGATTGGCATGAAGCCGTGCTGTACGCAGGTGGAACGCCCGATTTGATTGCCCTCGACGCCGGAGCTTCCCTCGTTGCAGGAACCAATGTGTTGGCCATTGAGGTTCACAACGCCAACGCCAACTCGTCCGACTTGACCGCGCGACCGTTCTTGTTTGTCGGGGCGACGACCGCCGACCAAGTCTACGGGACGACTCCGGGGTGGTTTGTTCCTCCATCACCGTCCTCGCATGCGCTGACCTTCAACCTCAACATGGCCAACGAGACGGTGTCGCCCGAGGGAGTGTTTTTGGCCGGAGGAGGGAATTTTGGATACCCCGGCGACTTTCCCATGTCGGACGACGACGGGGACGGGATCTGGAGCATCACGGTCGAGGTGCCTCACGGATTCACGAGCCACTACACCTTCACCAATGGCGCGTGCCAAGATTGGAGCTGCAAAGAGAACATCGCGGGCCAAGGGTGCGCCGACCCCAACAATTGGAACGACCGATGGATCGACAACGTCACCGCTGACGTGACAGTGAGCACATGTTTTGCCCAGTGCACCTCCGACGGGTCGTGCCCGTCCATTGCAGGGTGCAACGACCCCACGGCCGTCAACTATTGGGATGCCGCGACGGAGAACGATGGGTCGTGTGTGTACATGAATGAATCGACGTTGCCGTTGGTCCAAATCACCACCGACACCCCCATTCTCGACGATCCCCGCATCGTCGCGAACATGAAGGTGACCAACCTCGCCAGCGGCGTCAACACCTTGGAGGACCTCCCCAACGAATACGATGGCCAAATCACCATCGAAATCCGCGGATCGTCTTCTCAGTTCTTCCCCAAGCAATCGTATGCCCTGGAGACTCAAGACTCGTTGGGGATGAACAACAACGTCTCGTTGCTGGGCATGCCGGCGGAGAACGACTGGATTTTGCACGGACCTTATTCGGACAAAACGTTGATGCGCAACGCCATCATCTACGAGATGGGGGACGTCATCGGCCGGTACACGACCCGTCGCCGGTACTGCGAGTTGTACATCAACGGAGACTACCGCGGGGTGTACATGCTGATGGAAAACATCAAGCGCGACATCAACCGCGTGGACATCGCCACGTTGTTGCCGACCGACACGGTGGGGAACGAGGTGACGGGGGGGTACATCATGAAAGTCGACCGCATCCAGGGCGATTTTGAAGGAGGTTGGGCGTCGCCGTATCCGCGTTTGGGCGGAGATGAGCAGTTCATCCAAATGCACAAACCCGAGGCCGACGACCTGCACCCCCTGCAGTTCAACTACATCCAACAGCATTTCACGCAGTTTGAGCACGCGCTTGCGGGGAACAATTTCACAGATTCTGAGATGGGGTACCGGGCGTTCATTGAGCCCGAGTCCTTCATCGACATGTACTTCGCCAACGAGATCACGAAGAATGTGGACGCCTACCGATTGAGCACGTACTTCTACAAGGAAAAAGACTCCGACGGCGGCAAGATTGTGATGGGACCCTGGTGGGATTTCAACTTGGGCTTTGGCAACTCGGATGGGTGCGACAGCCACCTGACGTCAGGTTTCGAATCCAACACGGGCTGTTACGTGCTTCATCCGTTTTGGTGGGAGCGACTCAGGGAAGATGCCGACTACCGAGGCCTGACCCGATGCATGTGGGACGATTACCGTTCTGACGCGTGGAGCGACGAGAACATCCACGGCATCATCGATTCGCTGTCGGCGGTGTTGGCGGAGCCAAGCGTCAGGGACCACGCCCGTTGGCCTCGCTTGGGCCAGTACGTGTGGCCCAACGTCTTCATCGGCCAAACCTACGAGGAGGAAGTCCAGTGGCTTCGCGAGTGGATCATGGCCCGCCTCGCGTGGTTGGACGACAACATTGAAGGAACGTGCGTGCCCGGTTGCACCGACGTCACGGCGTGCAACTACGACCCGGCTGCGCTCTTTGACGACGGGACGTGCGAGCCTTGCGCTTGTCCTGGCGATGTGGACGGGGACCAAGCCGTGGGCGTGTCGGACATTTTGGGCGCACTGGCAGAGTTTGGCTGTGTGTCGAATTGCACGGCCGACATGGACGACGACGGACAGGTGACCGTCTCCGATTTCCTCGAAATTCTTTCGCTGTATGGCCAAACCTGCTGACCGCTTCCGATGGACGCGTTGGGTGGGAATGTGCGCTGTGGCGTGGTCGATGGTCGCGTGCGGACCGTCTGAGCCGCGCGAGACAGAGTCGCACCTCCTGCGCTTTCGCATCGTGGCACCTGGCTTGTCCGCCGATTCGTCGCTGTGCGTGGCGGGCAGCCCCTCGGTGTGGGGACCTTGGCGGCCCAATGGCTTGGCCTTGCATTACGCAGGCAACGAAACGTGGGAGGGAGAGGCCTCCTTGAGCCCGCAGACCCTCGAGTACAAATTCACGTTGGCGGATTGGCGCCACGAAGCCCTCGACGACCAGGGACACAAGCGTCCCAACGCCACTTTGGCCCTGACGTCCGACGTTCTTGTGGAAGACACGGTGAGGGGGTGGAGCGACGCGTCGACGGCCATGCGAATCGAAGGCCAAATCACCGGCGACCTCGACACGTTGGGCGTTCGCACAGGCGACGGCATTGCCCCGCGGGAAGTGTGGGTCTGGAACCCGCCGAGCACGGCGAACCAAGCGCCGATCGAACGCGTCTTGGTGATGCAGGATGGCCAAAACGTGGTGGATCCCGCGCGGTCCAATTTTGGGGTGGACTGGGGTGCCGACGAGGTTCTCGATTCGCTGATTCGGCAAGGCGCGTTGCCGCGAACGTTGCTGGTGACGGCGGCGTGCACCGCCGAGCGAAGCCAAGAGTATGGCCCGGGTGAAGTGGGCCACGCCTACGTCGATTGGCTCGTCGGAGACCTGATGCCAGAGGTTCGGGAGCGATATGGAGTGTCGGAAGAAGTGCCCGTGTGGGTGGGCGGCGCGTCAATGGGCGGCCTGATCTCCTTCATCGCGGCGGAACGCCACCCGGAAGCGTTTGCCGGCGCGATTTGCATGTCACCTGCGTTCGCCTATGCGGGTTTCAATTACCCTGAAACGTTGAAGGACCAAGGGTGGTCCGGACATGACCTGCCCCTGTGGTTGGACAACGGCACCGTAGGACTTGAAGAGCAGTTGCAGCCCGGTTTGGACGACATGGAAGCGCTCCTCGAGGCAGTGGGTCAGCCTCACGTGGTCAACGTGTACGAAGGCGCCAAACACTTCGAATCGGACTGGGGCGCACGTCTGCCCGAAGCGCTCCTTTGGTTGGAGTCGCGTTACCGTCCGGAAGGAAGGAATTGAATGGAGGCGACTTCCAGGTCAAACTTCTGGGCCGTGCCATCGTATTTCATGAGTCCCATGCGAAGGACGTCTCCAAGCTCGCGGCTAGGCGTGACGGTTTTCAAGTCGCCCATTTGAGCCTGACTCCAGGCGAAATCCTTGGCGTGGAGGGTGATATCTTGCCATTCTTCGGAAGGGCTGAAGGACGCGTACGCATAGGGCATCCACCACCGCTCGGACGTTTCAAGGGTCAGTTTGAACGGTCCGCCGTTGCCCCGACACCGGATGACAACCTCGTCCATCGACCGCAAATCGGTGTGGCTCCAAGGCGCTCGGACGGATGCAAAGCCGCCGTTGTTTTCCAAGCGGGTTTGGCCTTTCCAAGACATGGATGTGTCGTGCATCACAACGTCTCCTTCTGACAAGCCTCCCATCACTCCGTCGTTCAGAGGGCGCCAAGGGTTCGCCATGTCGGCGCTGAACCGCACGGTTTGGGGGATTGTGGGAGCAGCAGGCGAGTTGGACTGGGCACAAGACATGCAGAAAAGGAGTGAGGCCGAAGCGGCCCAAAACCACATGCCACCGGCGCGAGAGAGAAAAGCGTTCACACCCATTGAACACCTCCGGCCACGTGGGGTTCACGCCCCTGGGTCATCGGGTGGTGCTGGGAAACGAACTTTTGCCGGGACCTTGTGGTTTCGTCTTTATGGGACGCAAGCGCGACTTGAAGAATGTGCATGCCAAGCGCCCTCCGTCGTTCAACCCTGAGGATCCTGACGATTTGAACGAGTGGGGGGAGGAGCTTGCGCGGATGACCGACCGGCGACGTCAGCACAACGAGCGTCACAAGCCGGGCA
>WTJL01000114.1 GCA_011524845.1 Flavobacteriales bacterium
TGACGGGCCATGGCAACGTGGTGTTTTCTGCCCGTGAGGCGGACCAGCTCCGCACTTACCTCGAGGCTGGCGGATTCTTGCACATCAGCGACAACTACGGCATGGACCCGTTCGTTCGTGCGGCGATGGCCAAGGTCTTTCCCGACCAAACGTGGGTGGAGGTGCCGTTCGACCATCCCGTGTACCACCAGCAGTTTGATTTCGCGGATGGATTGCCCAAAATCCATGAGCACGACGACCTGCCCGCTCGTGGGTTTGGGCTGTTTGTAGACGGAAGGTTGGTCTGCTTCTACGACCACGAGTGCGACCTTGGCGACGGTTGGGAAGACTACCAGGTTCACCGCGATCCGGCCGAAGTGCGGGAGGCTGCCCTACGGATGGGGGCCAACCTCATCCGCTACGCCATGGGCGGCGCCGACGGGCTGTGAGTCTCGGCCGAGCATTGGCCTCGTACGTTCAAGCTTGAGGAGTGAGGGTCACCCGGGTGAGGCCTTTGTCGTCGACGTGCTGGGTGAGGACAAGGCCTTGGGTGGCCATGGCGTGAACCAAAGGCTCCCACGTGTCTTTCGTGCCTTCAGCGTGGTCGCGACGCAAGTCGTCCAACCGTTCGCCTGCCACCTCCGCCAACGCATCCCAGTACATGTCTGCCGTCAACCCTTCGCGGGGCTGACCGTGGCGTTCCCACAAAAGGCGCATGGCCGTGCTCAAGGACGAGGCACCTTGGGTGCGCTCCATGATTCGGGTGTCGCACAAGAAGGCGAGGACCGCCCCTTCGACGTAGATGCTGCCTTTTCGTCCAGGAACGCCCATGCGGTACCCGTCCAGCCAGGTGTCGTAGCTCGACTCGGCCACGCTCATGTTGTGTCGGCCGGGGTTGTTCAGGTGGCGCTCCAAGAGTTTGGTCATCAGGGCGCACCAACCCTTCAGGTCCACGATGCCCGCTTCAAACAAGAACAAATCCCCCATGTAGGTCGTAACCCCCTCGGCGACGTAGCCCAACGCCGACGGGCAGGGCCCCGTGAAATCGTAGGGCATCCACTCGGCCGGGCGAATGCGCTTCACGTTCCACGCGTGGTAGAGTTCGTGGCTGGCGATGCCGAGAATTTCCATGTACCCTTCTTCGGATCGTACGCGCTCGGCGGGCCCCAAAGCGATCACCGTGCTGTCTTCGTGCTCCACCCCATGGCGAACGTCGCGGTCGGGGAAGAGGTAGAGGAAATGGTATTCGTCGGTGGGGAACGTCCCGAAGTAGCTGAGCTGGGCGCGGGTGAACGCCACGTGGTCCGCCACAAACCGAGCCGGATCTTCTGGCAAGGTGTCGTGCACCCAAATGTGGACGTCGAGGCCTTGCTCGCGGTAGTGGTCGTGCCAAAGTTTGGGCGACGCCATCCAAGGGCTGTCCATCAGATGCTGCACGTCCCTCGCGTGCATCACGGGGACCCCGTCCAGGAGCTCCCAAGGAAGGGCCACGGCCAGGGCCCAGCCGTCCGCTTCCTCAGGACGAAGCTCGAGGTCGGTGAGGACGAGGTCGGCGGGCAAGTCTTGCCGCTCGAGGTCGTACATGAAGCAGTTGACTGGATTCACGTAGTACAAGTCGTCTTCGATGCACGTCGACCCTGCATTGAGAATGTCCGCATGAAACAGCCATTCCACCTTGGTGACGCCTGCAGGCACAGACCAGGAGTGAAGGCCGGTTTTGGCCAAACGCACGACTTCTCCACCGTCCCGGATGCCTTTCACCCACAGCACGTACTGGGCAAAGTTGCCCAGCTCGTATCGGCCAGGTCGCCACGTCGGCAACTGCAACGTCCAGGCACCTTCGCGCGCAGGGAACTCGGCGGTGAAGTGAATGCGCTGCGCCTTCACGTCGCGGGTCAGCGCGTACCGAACAGAGGTCGCGGCGCTCATCGTTGCTCGGCCTTGAAGACGTCCACGATGGGCTCTCCCGTGGCCCCGTTGGGGTAAGGACTGCGCATCAGTTGGGCCACGGTGGGGGCAATGTCTCGGATGTAGGTGCGCGCATGCGTTTCCCCGTGGGCGACCCCCGCGCCCAAGAACAGGGCTGGAACGTGGGTGTCCTGAGGGTAGGCGGAGCCATGGGTCGTTCCGGTTCGGCCGTAATCGATCCATCCCGGTTGAGGGACGAGGAACACGTCGCCTGAATGGCCGGGGCGGTGGCCCCGCACCAGCCGTGCCACAACCGGGTCGTTCGCGGCCATGGCAGGCGCGTCGCATGCGGCCACGGCCTTGCTCAATCCGGGGTCGGTGGCGCATTGCTCCGCTACGAATCGGGCCATGGTGGACCGGTCGATTCCACGTGCGTCGAGAAGCGGGTGGTTCAAAAACACCTGGTCGTTGCTGTGGCGCAAGATCCAGGATTGGCCGCCCCGTGGCGTGCCCCACCGTTCCTTCAATGTCGCTTCCACCGCATCCATGAGGTTGCCGGGCTTCCAGTAATCGGTGGGCATGCCAGCCGCTGCCGCATGAGACGGCACGTTGGCCCCGCCATGGTCGGCGGACAAAAACGCCGTCCATTGGCCTTCTCCGACTTTCTCGTCGAGGGCGTCAAACAGGCGTTGCAGTTCCATGTCCAACCGGAGGTACATGTCCATGGTTTCTTGGGCATGTGGCCCAACCCGGTGGCCGACGTAGTCTGTGGCACTGAAGCTCAACGCCAACAGGTCGGTGACGTCGTCCTGCCCCAAATCTGCTCCGTCAATGGCCGCCAGGGCAAAGTCCACGATCAAGGAATTGCCACCGGGGGTGCCTTTGAGGAGGTCGTAGCCGCCGTTTTGGGCTCTCAAAGCTTGCAGGTCGTAGGGGAAGGTGGGCTTCAACTCCCCCTTGAATGCCCCCTCGTAAGGGTTGTTGTCGGGCAGACACTGAGCGTAGATCGCTTCGTCGTGGAGCCGGTTCCATCCCGCGGCCATGAGTTCCTCTGCGCGGCCGGATTGGTTGAGGTCCACCAGCCACAAGGGAAGGGTGTCGCCGTAGTACGTGCTCGAGACGAAGTGTCCGAGGTCTTTGCCGTAGAACCAAAACGCCCCATCTGCGGCGTGACCGGCCGGAAGAATCGCCCCGCGGTCTTTCATGCTGACGCCGTACACCTTGGCCTGGCCGCCCGTGGCCATTTTCAGTTCGTCACCCAGCGTGGTGGACAGCATGCGGTGGGGGGACATTTGGCCTGAAGACCCCAGAATGAGGCCCTCGAAGTCCACGCCGTCGCCGTTGACGCCCTTCACCGACGTGTCGGATGCGCAGTACACGCTCGTGCCGGATGCACGGTCGTACCAATCGTTGCCGACAATGCCGTGGACGGTGGGGGTGGTGCCCGTGTAGATGGAGGCGTGACCTGGGCCAGTGTAAGTGGGCGCGTACCCAAAGTGGTGGTCCCGACACGTGAAGCCTTCTTCGACCATTCGGCGGAATCCACCTTCGCCAAAGGTGGCCGGAGAAGACGCATCTTCCCAAGCGCCAAACCGGGAGAGATAGTCGGCCCGCATTTGATCGACGGTGATGCCGACCACCAAACGAGGCTTGGCTGCAGACGGGGAATGGCCCACAAGAACTTCAGTTTGGAAAGAGCAACCGAGCAGGAGGGCCAAGGCGCAAGTGGAAAACACGTACTTCATGGGGCCCCAAGATAGGTCCCCTCGGTGCCCTCAACAACGCCTCAAGGTGCCGCGCAGGTGCGGGCCACCCACCAGCTGACCGCCACGCATCCCACCACGGAGACGGTGACGTTGGTCGCCGCCAACGCCCATCCACCGTCTTCCCAAAGGCGCAAGGTGTCCCAAGCAAACGTTGAAAACGTGCTGAACCCTCCGCACACCCCAACCGTCATGAAGAACCAGATGGGGGAGGTTCGGCCCCACAGCTCAGCACCCGCCACGGCACACCATGCCAGCAAGGCCGTGGCCAAGACGTTGGCGGCCAGCACAGCCCAAGGGAACCCGCCCACCTCGGCTGCGCGCATGCCTTGCCCCAGGGCAAAGCGCAGGACGCTGCCCACGCCACCGCCGAGGAACACGGCGAGCCAGGTGATCGCGGTCACGCCTTCAGCCATGGTTCTCAGTTCGTTTCAAGGAAAGGGGGACGATCCAGTTCCGGGCCATCTGCAACGCCAACGCACCGATGCCCCAACCGACCAAAAAACCGCACAACACATCGCCCGGATAATGCACGCCGAGGTGGATGCGGCTGAATCCAATCAACACGGCCCAGGCCACAAGCCCCCACGCCCATGCACCGCCGAGCAAGCCGCCAAAGAGCACGGCCACGCCCATGTGGTTGGCCGCGTGAGACGACACAAAGCTGAACCGACCGCCGCGGTACAGTTCGCCGGGTCGTTCTTCCACGAGGTGCACGTCGTGCACCAGGGCAGGTTCGTGGGAAGGGCGCAACCGAGCCACCGAGGGTTTGAGCACCCGAGCCGAGAGAACGTCGGTGCCTGTCACACAGAGGGCCACGCACGCCGCGAACAACGCCATGGGGCGTCCCCAGCCAAGTTGCCGGCCTACTGCCCACAACATGGCGAGGTACAACGGGGTCCAAAACAAGGGTTTGCTCACCCACCACATCGCCCCATCCAAGGAGGGGAAGGCGCCGTTGAGGGCCAAGAACAACGCGGTGTCCAGGCCGTTCAGCGTCTCGAGCATTTCGTCAGAATCCGCAGGTCAGACAATCAGGCTCTCAGCATCAAGCGTACATCGCCTCCACTGCATCGCCGTACTTGGCCATGATGGGCTTGCGCTTCAGCTTCAGGGTGGGGGTCAACTCACCACCGTCAATGGTGAACGGCGCAGGCAGGATGGTGATCTTCTTCACCTGCTCCCACTTGGCAAAGGGCGCCATGAGGTCGTTGACTTCCTGTTCAATGCGCGCACGGAGACGGTCGTCTCCAGCAATGCCCGCCATGCCGGGGAAGGCGTGGTCGTGACGCTTGCACCATTCTTCCACCACGACCGCGTCGGGCACGATCAAGGCTGCGGGGTGCTTGCGGTTTTCGCCCACCACGATGACCTGTTCAATGAAGAGCGACGCCTTGAGCGCGTTCTCGAGCAACGTCGGTGCGACGTACTTGCCGCCTGAGGTCTTGAAGATTTCCTTCTTGCGGTCCGTGATGCGGAGGAAGCCGTCTTCGATGACGCCAATGTCTCCGGTGTGGAACCACCCGTCCTTGATGACTTCGGCCGTCTTCTCCGGATCCTTGTAGTACCCCATCATGACGTTGGGGCCTTGGACCAAAATCTCGCCGTCGTCGGCGATTTTCACGTCCACGCCATCCGCGAGCTTGCCCACGCTGCCAATCTTCAGCATGTTGGCACCGTTGGTGGTGTTCACACTGACCACAGGAGAGGTCTCCGTGAGGCCATAGCCTTCCAGCACCGTGATGCCAGCACCGTTGAAGAAGCGGGCGAGGCGGGGTTGAAGGGCCGCTGAGCCCGAGGCCACAGCTTGAATGCCACTGAGGCCGAGGGCTTCCT
>WTJL01000111.1 GCA_011524845.1 Flavobacteriales bacterium
ATGTGACGGTGACCATCAACGAGAACGGTGTGTTCATCAACGACGCCATGGTGACCGTGGCAGACATTGAGGCAGACAACGGTGTGGTGCACGTGATCGATGCGGTTCTCTTGCCACCTACGCCCGACCAAATCGAGGAAGCCACGGCTTCATGGACGGCGATGCCCAACCCTGCACAAGACGTGTTGACCTTGGCGGGTGTGAACCCCACGGCGAACGTGGCGTTGCTCGACATGTCAGGTCGCACGGTGCGTGAGTTCGCCCAAGGCGAAACCACTCTGACGGTGAGCGATTTGGCTCCAGGAACGTACATGTTGACCGTGACGAACGGCCGCCACATGGACGTGAAAAAGGTGATGGTGCAGTAAGCACAGCAAAACGTACACAAGAAAAGGCCCCTGCATCTGCAGGGGCCTTTTTTGTGGGGTGCACTTTGGCGTCCGTTTCGAAAGGAAAAGGGTCAGCCGACGCACGACTCGAGCGCGCCTTGCAGCTCGGGATGTTGCCACTCGAAGCCAGCCTCGTTCAATCGCTGGGGAACCACGATTTGGCCTTCCAGCAGAAGAGACGCCATGTCGCCCATGGCCAGGCGGAGCGCAAATCCGGGCACACGCGGGGCCCAATGGGGACGGTTCAAGGCCTTGGCCAAGGTGGAAGAGAAGGTGGCGTTGTTGACCGAGTGAGGAGCGACCACATTGAAGGGCCCTTCGGCTTGGGGGTGTTGTACGGCCCACAGGGTGAAGGCCACGACGTCGTCGATGTGGATCCACGCCATGCCTTGCTCGCCCGAACCAAGAGGCGCACCCAGTCCAAAGCGGTAAATGGGCAGGAGTTTTTCCAGCGTGCCGCCTTTTGGCGACAAGACCAACCCCAGGCGCATGGTCACCACGCGAAATGGGCGGTCCTCTGAAGGGCCAATGGCCCGTTCCCAAGCCTGAGCCACGTCCGCAAGAAAACCAGAACCTGCCGGGGTGGATTCGTGACAAGGGCTTGACGTGTTGCCGTACAAGCCCACGGCAGAAGCTTGGATCCACGTGCCTTGAAAGTTGGAATCCAACAGGGATTGACGCAGCAGTTGTGTGCCCTGAACCCGGCTGTCGAGGATGGCTTTGCGGTGCCCAGAAGTCCAACGCTGGCCTACCGAAGCTGCAGCCAAATGAACCACCACGTCCACACCTTCCACGGCCTCAAGGGGCAGATGTCCTTGGGTCACATCCCATGAGAACGACGTGGTGCCCGGCAACGTCTGGATGCCTCGTCCGAGGGTTCGGACGTCTTGGCCGAGGGACACAAGATGGGCGGTCAACGCGCGACCAACGAGTCCAGTTGCGCCTGTGATGAGCCAAGTTTGGGGTTTCATGCGTATCTTCTATTGCAGGATGGTTGACGCCCAAACTAACCACTTGACCGACCCCATGTTCGAATTGCGCACACGTCTTTCTGGTTGCAAGCCCTTGTGGATGGCCCTGTGTTGGCTGTGCATGTGGCAGGCGTCGGCCCAAGGAGACGTCAATTTGGAAGACGGGGTGGTGGCCCAAAACATGGAAGCTGTGGCGTTCATTCCTGTGTCGGACATGTTGACCAACAAGTTGAACGACATCGCTTCATGGCACGACGATGTCATGGACGAGTCCTACTTGCTGGTGGGGTGCGAAAACGGCACGGCGTTCTTCAAGATGCTTCCTGGCGCACGTCCCATTTACATGGGGAAAATGGCCACGCAAAGCGTGAGCAGCATTTGGCGAGACATCAAAGTCGTTCACAACCACGCCTACGTGGTCAGCGAAGCACCTTCCCATGGCATGCAGGTGCTCTTTTTGGAAGCGTTTCGAGATTGGTCGCCTTTGGACGGTCCCCAGGATTGGCTCCCGGACGCTGTGGTGGCGGCACCGTCATCCGCCCACAACATTGTGGCCTTCGAGGAAAAGAGCCAAGTCATTCAAGTGGGCTCCACATGGATGGGAGGTGGGGCTGTGATTTTTGACGTGATGGACCCCTTGAATCCTGTGGTGTTGGGAGGGGCGAGCGAATGGGGAGCCTTCCACGACGCCCAAGCTGTGGTGTACGACGGGCCTGACACCGAGCACCTCGGCAAGGAGCTGTTGTTTGCGGCTGGCGGTGACCGACTCTGGATCCTGGACATCAGCGATCCCACCGACATTGGGTTGCTCGGTTCCACCACCTATCCCAACGCGCACTTCTCCCACCAAGTTTGGGTGTCGGACACGCACGACCATGCCTTCTTGGGCGATGAGCTCGACGAGACGTCAGGCGGTGGGCCCACGCGGACCATGGTGTTGGACGTGTCCGATTTGGACAACCCAACGGTGGCTGAGGTGTTCGAATCTCCGACGTACGCGTCCGACCACAACCAGTACACCCATGGAGAGTGGCTCTTCCAAAGCAACTACAGGGCTGGGGTGCGCATGCTGAGCGACGCGTGGCCCTCGGACACCGTCTTGACCGAGCGCGGTCACTTCGATCCATTGGGCGATTCAGACGCCCCTGGTTTTCAGGGGGCATGGTCTCATGTGCTGATGGAGGAAGAAGGCGTGGTGGCCTTCACCTCGATTTCTGAGGGACTGTGGGTCGTACGACCTCAATTTGCACAATTGGACAACGTCGCCATCAGTTGGTGCGATCCTGGAACGGTGCCCACGCCCAACGCATGGAGCATGCAACTGAACGTTGTGGATGGATGGGCCTTTCCCCTGGAAGTGGAAGTGGAGGGGGTGGTCATGTTGCCCGGGTTCGACAACAGTTGGACCGTGACGGAACCTGGCAGCACGCTGATGTACTTCGAGGCGTGGGGTCAGGTCGGGGTTCAGCCACGCGTCAAACTCACGTCCCAGCGTTCGACCTGGAGCCTCAACATGTTGACCCCCGACGCCTTGTGGGCGGCGCACTACGAGGACGCCGACGGCGACGGATATGGCAACCCCAACATGCCCGTGTGGGGATGTGGGGACGTACCAGGCACATCGTCGTTGCCGTTGGATTGTCAGGATTGGAACGCCAACACGTACCCCACCGCACCCGAATTGTGCGACGGCTGGAACAACGATTGCGACGACGAGGTGGACGAAGGCACCGCGCAGCTCGAGTGGTTCCTCGATGCGGACGGCGATGGGTTTGGCGACGCAAGCGTTCCGGTGTTGCTGAGTTGCACGCCTCTGACGGAAAGGGTGCTCGTGGCCGGCGACTGCAACGATTCGGAGGCGACGATGTACCCTGGGGCGCCTTTGCTCGAAGACGGGTTGGACAACAACTGCGACGGGTTGATCTTGGAAGAGGAACTCAATCCGTGTCCCGGCGATTTTGACCTTGATGGCACGCGAACCATCAACGACATGCTTCAGCTGCTTTCAGGATTTGGCTGCGAAGCCGGGTGTTCGGCGAGCATGGACAACCTCGACACCGTTGATACGGCCGACCTTTTGCTGTGGCTCGGGGTGTTTGGGCTGGATTGTCCGTGATCAAACTCCCGCCTGCTGCTGCGCGTGCATGGTGGCGTAAAGCCCTCCGTGCGCCAACAGTTCAGCGTGGGTGCCTTGCTCCACCAGACGCCCTTCGTCCAAGACCAAAATCCGATCCGCTCCCCGCAAAGAGGCCAGTCGGTGGCTGACCATCAAGGTGCAGGAAGCTTCTTGGCGGCGAATCGCGGTCAAAATGGCGTCCTCGGTTTCAGTGTCGACCGCGGACAAACAATCGTCCAAAAGCAACAGGTGCGGCTTTTTGATCAGGGCCCGGGCGATGCTGATACGCTGCTTTTGGCCTCCGCTCAAATTCACGCCCCGCTCGCCAAGCAAGGTGTTGTATCCCTGGTCAAACCCTTCAATGTCCAAAGACACACCGGCATCTGAAGCGGCTTGTTTGACTTCGGGTCCTTGCGGGTCAAGCCCACGGCTGCCAAAGGCAATGTTGTTGGCGATGGTGTCGCTGAAGAGAAACACGTCTTGGGGGACGTAGCCGAAGCCGTCTCGAAGGGCTGGCAACGACCACGAGGCAAGGGGGCTTCCGTCCACAGAGATGGTCCCTTCTTGGGGGTCCATCATGCGCATGGCCAGTTGCAGGACGGTGGATTTCCCACTTCCCGTTCGGCCGGTGATGCCCAAGGTCTCACCGTGCTTGACCTCAAAGCTCAACTTGTGCAGGGCTTGGATGCCCGTTTCTGGGTACGTCCATGACACGCGGTCAAAGACCAGGGAAGGGGCAGGAGACAGGGCGTCGGTGCGCCCCCCTTCGGATGGGGATTGCACGGCGGGTTCAGCGTGCAAAAAATCGAGGATGCGGGCCATGGAGGCCTCTGCTTTTTGGACCAACGATGTCACCCAACCCACAGAGGCAAAAGGCCAAGTGAGCAGGTTGACGTAGAACACAAACTGAAAGATGTGTCCAAGGTCGAGGTGTCCAGAAGCCACCCTGTGCCCCCCGACATAGACCGTCAAAATGGTGCTGAGCCCCACGAGCAACACAATCAGTGGCATGAACATGGCTTCGACTTTCACCAAGTCGAGCACCCGCATTTTGTAGCGGTCCGTTTCCAAGTCAAAGCGTTCTGCCGCAGCGCGTTCACGGTGAAAACTCTTCAGAACCCGCATGCCCGCGATGTGCTGCTGGACGAAGCTCGAGACGGCGCTTTGGGCTTGTTGCTTGGCATCGCTCTTCTTGTGGATGCTGGCGGAGATGAAGTAAATGCCGGCCGACATCAAGGGGAGGGGAAGAAGGGCGAAAGCGGTCAACACCGGGTCGATGTACAGCATGACCCCCACCACCAACGAGACCAAAACGGTCAGGTTCAGCGAATACATGATGGCCGGGCCGAGGTACATGCGAACGTTGCTGACGTCTTCGCTGATGCGGTTCATCAGGTCGCCCGTATCGTTCGCTTTGTAAAACGTCGCGTCCAGCGTTTGGTAGTGGTCGTAGATGGCGCCTTTCAGGTCAAACTCCACCAAGCGGCTCATCACGATGATGGTCTGACGCGTCAGGAAGGAGAACACCCCTTTGATGAGGTAGGCCAAAAGAAAAAGCCCCGCCTGCATCAGTCCAATCCACACCACAAGGTCCAAGACGTCTTGACGCGAAGTCGGCGCAAGGGATGTTCGGGCGTCGGTTCCAAAGACGGAGGCGAGCATCTGCAGGTTGTCCGGCACGCGCACCTCTCGATCGGACAGTTCGTCGATGTCCACGCCTTGCTCCAAAGGGACCAAGAAGTCGCGGTTGGCGTCGTTCAAGGCGTTCACACCTTCGCCGATCATTGACGGCGCCCACACGGCGAAGATGTTGGTCAGGACGACAAAGACGACCCCGAGGAGCAACCGCCCTCGGTAGTGCCAAATCATCGGATTGAGTGACAGCAGAGACTTCATCGTCGGCGCAGCTTCGCGTCAGAACGCAAAGTTCCACGAAACCGACGGCAAAATCGGGAAAAGGCTCACTTGTTTGGCCTG
>WTJL01000220.1 GCA_011524845.1 Flavobacteriales bacterium
AAAGAAGGACGACGCTGAATAAGCCCCCACTTCCCTCTCTAACAACAACTGAAAAAGGCCGCATCTGCGGCCTTTTTTCATGCCCGACCTTCCCGAACTTCGCGCGACATGAACCAGGATCAGTGTTTTCTTTTGGGCAAAATCACCAAGCCCTTCAGCTTCAAAGGTGAAGTGGTTCTGTGGATGGACGTGGACGACAGCTCGGCCTACCTTCAACTGACCACCCTGTGGATTCCGCAACAGGGCATTCTCGTCCCCTACGCCGTCCAGCACCTGAAACCCAACAAGGACCGGTTTGTGGTTCGCCTGGCCGATGTCACGACAGAAGAGCAAGCCAAAGGCCTTGCAGGGAAAGACGTGTGGTTGCCGCTCCAAGAGATGGCGCCATTGCCCGATGGCAAGTTCTATTTCCATGAGGTGCAGGGATGGACGGCCGTGGACCGCGCATCGGGAAATGCTGTGGGGACCATTGTTCATGTGGTGGACCAAGGCGCCTATCCCATGCTCGAAGTGGACTTTGGCGAAGGACAGCTCGGGTTCATTCCTCTGCCTGACCATGTGCAGGTCGACGTTCAAAGGGAAGACTCCACCCTCGTCCTTGACCTTCCTGAGGGGTTGCTCGACGTTTACCTAGGGAATGCGAGAGAGGATGACGCTGAGGACGACATGGAGGGCCTTGGAGACTGGGAAGCCGAATCCTGAAGCCGAGCCCTGGGTTCTCCACACATAAGCCATCCACGCTGTGAAGAAGTGCAGTGCGGTTGTTCAGGTCTTGCCCTCTGAGAAGAATACATTGGTCACAGACGTTCACCACAACCCCGGGCCTGTCCTTCCGGAGGGCCCATGAATTCTTTCCATGGCCGCCACCCCAGCTCCTAAAGCCACCGCCAAGCCGCGCACTTCCAGCGCTGCACCTGCCTCCACCGGAACGACCGCGAAACCCGCCAAGACGTCCAAAACCCAGAAGAACGTCACGACCAAAATTTTTGTCCTCGACACGTGCGTGCTTCTGTTTGACCACAGCGCACTCACCAACTTCGAAGACAACAAGGTGGCCATCCCCATCACCGTGTTGGAGGAATTGGACCGGTTCAAAGTGGGCAACGAGACCAAGCACTTTGAGGCGCGCGAGTGCATCCGGATTTTGGACCGGCTGAGTCAGGAGCATTCCTTGCAGGATTGGATTCCCGTGGAAAACGGCATGGAAGGGCAGCTTCGCGTGATCATGGATGCGGACTGCTCAGAAGGCCATGCATCGAGCGTGTTTGCAGAGCACACCAACGACCACAAGATCTTGGACGCTGCCCTGTGCCTCCAGGCCAAAGAGCCCGAGTCCAAGGTCATCCTGGTGTCCAAGGACATCAACTTGAGGCTCAAGGCCAAGGCCCTGAACCTTCCCGCTGAGGACTACCAAACGGGCAAGGTCAAGGACAACCGACACATGTACACGGGCCGAACGACGCTCGAAGGGGTTGACAGCGAGGTCATTCGCCGCATGTACGTGGACGGCAACAGTCGGAAAATCACGGCACTCGGTGACGACCGGCAACACAACCACTTCTACATCCTGAAGGACGGATCGGCCAGCGCCATGGGGTTCTTCAACGAATCGAAGCGGAACATTGAGCGGGTCGACAAATCCTATGCCTACGGGATCAAGCCACGCAACGCCGAGCAGGCCTTTGCCCTGCATGCGATTCAAAACCCCGACATCAACCTCGTGACCATTTGCGGGGTGGCCGGCACAGGCAAGACGCTCTTGGCCCTTGCTGGCGCGCTCGAACAAAAGAACCGCTTCGACCAAATCATCTTGGCCCGGCCCATCGTCGCGTTGAGCAACAAGGATTTGGGCTACCTCCCCGGCGACGCGGAGGAAAAGGTGAACCCGTACATGCAGCCCTTGTTCGACAACCTGAACTTCATCAAAAGCCAGTTTGGGCCCAACGAGCGGAAGTACCGGGCCATTGAGGACATGCGCAACGAGGGCAAAATTCAAATCTCCCCCCTCGCCTACATCCGTGGCCGTTCCTTGTCCAACGTGATCTTCATCGTGGACGAGGCCCAAAACCTGACGCCCCACGAAGTGAAGACCATCATCACAAGGGCGGGCGAAAACACGAAAATCATTTTGACGGGAGACATCCGTCAGATCGACACGCCTTACCTCGACGAGCAATCCAACGGGCTGACCTACGTCATCGACCGTTTGCGGGGCAAAGACCTGTACTGCCACATCTCGCTTGAGAAAGGTGAGCGCTCCGACTTGGCCAACCTGGCCAACGACTTCCTCTGAAGGAACCGTTCAAGAACGAAGGATCCAGGCCGTGTCAGCGGCGGATCACCCGTCGGGTCCATGTCTCTCCGTCCTGGTGGACACGCAAGACGTAGGTGCCTGTCGGAGCAGGCAAGTCGAGGGACCAAGTGGCCGATGGGACACGGCCGTGTGCCACCCGAGACCCTTCAGGGGTGTACAACTCCCACAAACCGCCTCGGGCTGCTGCAGGCACCTCCACGGTGACCACACCCTCTGGTGCGGGGTTGGGATACACGCGGACTTTGGTGCCGTCCACCTCGTCCAGTCCTGACACCACAGGCACAACAACGGTGGTCTCTGCCACCAATTCAGGGGCCGCGCCTTGCGCTTCGAAGAGCTCTTGGAACGCCTGAATGGTGCTGTCTTGAATGTCAAACATGGGGGCAACCCACCGCGCAGGCATGCTCTGGTACCACACCCTGACGTCAAGCGTCACGTTGGTGCCCGCTTCAGGGGTGGCCGTCATCGCGTAATGCACGCGGTCGAGGCCTTGGGCCGATTGCAACACGAAGTCTTCGTCTTCAAGGGCCAAGCCTTCCACCCGGGTGGTGTCGTACACAGCGTGTTCGTGGGTGAAGCCCACAGGCAACAAGCGGTTGTCCTTGGCCGAACCTGCGGCGCGCTCCAACACATTGGTGGGCGTTCCGGTCACGTCGACGGCCACCAATTCGTAGACCTGCACTTCGTCCTCTTCCACGATGTCCGTGTAGTGGGGTTCGTAGGTGCTCAGGCCTCCTTCGTCTACACCCACCAGGAATCCCCCCTGCTCCCACTTGCCGCTGTGCCAAAGCGTGTCCCCGTTTTGGTGGGCGACCACTTCAATCCATGCGCGTCGGGCGGGGTATCCAGAAGGGAACTTGTGTCCTGCTTTGTTGCGCACAGTCACTTGGACCTCGCCTTGGTCACCGGACCATTCTGCATTGTCCACCACAAGGTCCACCGTCTCGTTGCGCAACACGTGTCGCGTCCATGCGATGGTGCTGTCGAAATGGGCTTCCGTGGCGGTCAAGCCCAACGCATCGATGTTGTCGCGCATGATTTCGAGCATCTGCACATTGCCTCCGACCAACAGGTGCTGGCTGAAGGGCTCACGCGGCTGCAAGAACAAGTAGCCCGAGCTGATCACCACGCCCTCGTCGACCTTGGGCATGTGACAGTCTTGGCATTCGGTGGGCGACTCTCCGTCGTCGGCGTACGCGGAGTTCAGCCACTCGTGGTAGGTCGCTTGCTCCACGTAGTCGGCCCCGGTGAGGTTGCCTTCCATGTCGGCGGTTTGGGTCACCAAAGAGTGACAGCCCGCACACACCTCAGACCCGTCGACGTGGGCGCCGTATCCGATGTTGTAGCCCGTGTACGTGACCATGGGCGGCGTGTGCAACGGAGCGTCGTCCTTGCCCGCGCCGTATTGGCCATAAATCATGGCCGAATCAAACTCCAACACGCCACTGAAGGTGTTGCCCACGGTGGGCGCCTGCTGGTGGCAGGCCACGCAACTCACCCCGTCCAAGGCCAAGGTGTCTTCGAACAGTTGCGCCATGGCGTAATGGTCTTCCCCCAAGTGATGGGCGTTGAAATGGCCGACGGGCGCGTGGCAAGACGTGCACTTGTCTTCCAGCTCCAATTGGTGGTCCGGGTTGATGGCCACCTCATGCGCCACCTTGGCCCGCCAAAACGGGTCTTTGGCGCTGTTGGCCATCAAGGAACTGCGCCATTGGTCCGTGGGGTTGATGTCCTGTCCATCCGCCGTGACGTTGGCAAAGGCAATCGGATCGGCGCCGTGACACCCCGCACATTTGCCGCTTCCTGTGAACAGGGCGTTGGACGTGTCAGGCAAATCAGAGTAGGCCGTCAAAAACGCGCGGCTGTGGTAAGGCTGGGCTTCCGCATGCAGATGCGACGGTCTCCCGGCCCAAGAGGCCAAGACTGCAACAGTGGCGAGGCCGAGGCCCCACAAACATTTGGACGTGGTCACGTTCATGGTCAGGAGAACAAAGGTCGGTCATTCATGCCGTTCAGGCGTGGGCTGCGGTCACAGAATGCGCACCTGACGCACCACCGGACGGCCGAGGTGTTCGTTCAGCCGGTCGACGATGTCCTGTTTGGCGTGCTGGAACTCCTCCTTGAGAGGGCCGCTGTCCAGCATGCAGAGCAAGGTGCCGTCTTTTTGGAGGTGGAGTTTTCGGGTGCGGTTTTCGACCGGCGTCCCAAACACCTCCCGCCACGCTTCGCGCACCTCCACTTCGTCAAGCTTGCCCTGCATCCGTGACACGCGAAGGAAGTGTTGGATGACCTCGGCGAGCGGACGAGAGCTGTTCTCGGCACGCTCGTAATCGGCCGAGTTTCTCAGGACGGGGCGCTTTCTCTTCATGACGACGCAGGGGTTTGGGCCACCACTTCGCCTTGACTCACTTCAAACACACGCACGTCCGCCCCCGTCGCCGCGAACATGTCTGGAATGCGCCCCAAGTGCGTGTCGGTGATGAACACCTGGCCAAACGTGCCGTTCGTGACCCGCTTCATCAACGCTTCCACACGCTTCTCGTCGATTTTGTCAAAGATGTCGTCCAACAACAAAATGGGCTTCACCCCTGTCGCCTCCTCGATGAACGCGAGTTGCGCCAGACGCAAGGCCACCAGGAAAGACTTCTGCTGCCCCTGACTGCCAAACCGCTTCATGGCGTGGTCGCCCAAGGTGAACACCACATCGTCCTTGTGGACGCCGACGGTGGTGCGACGGAGCCGGCGGTCTTCGTCTTGGGCAGCCAACATGCTCGCCTCAATGGCCTCGGCATCTTCAGAGACGTGGGTGGTCAGGGACAACCCCACTTCTTCCGCACCGCCAGAAATTTCCGCGTAGGTCGACAAGAACCCTGGCATGAACTGGTCGATGAACGCTCGGCGCGCCTTGGCGATGGTGGCAGCTTTGGGCGCAATGCGCGCGTTCCAAGGCGCCAACAACCCGGCGTCAAAGGTTCGGTTCTCCGCGAAGTAGCGCAGCAAGGCGTTGCGTTGCACCAACGCTTTGTTGACGTCGATCAGGGCGTCCAAATACGCGCGGTCGTATTGGCTGATGACGGCGTCCATCCACTTCCGACGAATCTCGCTTCCCCCCTGAATCAACTC
>WTJL01000146.1 GCA_011524845.1 Flavobacteriales bacterium
AAGAGGTTGTCGAGGAGCGCGCCGTAGCGTTCCTGACCCTCCACGAAGGTCTCGTCTGCTCCACTCTTGGAAGTGATCATCACGCAGAGCAAGGCTCCGGCAACGATGACCAACATCCGCACAGCGGACAGGACCGTCTTGATGGTCTTGTCTCCCATGGTGCAGATTATTTTCCTTCGAGGTTGCGCTTGTACAACAAGTCCACGAGGTCCATGCTGGCCTCTTCCATGTCGAGCACGATGCTGTCGATCTTGGACAAGATGTAGTTGTAGAAAATCTGGAGGATGATGGCCACGATCAAACCAGAGACGGTCGTGATCAATGCCACCTTGATACCACCTGCCACAATGGACGCGTTGATGGTGTTGGCCTCGGCGATCTTGTCAAAGGCCGAGATCATCCCGATCACCGTACCCATGAAGCCCAACATTGGAGCCAAGGCGATGAACAAGCTGATCCAGCTCAAGCCGCGCTCGAGCTTGGACATTTCCACGCTGCCGTAGTCTTCAATGGCCTTGGCCACTTCTTCGTAGCTGCCAGAGCTGCGGTCGAGGCCTTGGTAGAAGATGGACGCCACGGGACCGCGGGTCTCACGGCACACTTCTTTGGCCGCATCCACACCCTTGCCGAGCGCACCTTCGATGCCTTCGAGCAACTTGCCGGTGTTGGTGGTGGCCATGTTGAGGTAAATGATGCGTTCGATGCTCAACGCGAGGCCGAGGATCAAACAGATCAACACAAACGCCATGAACGTGGCACCACCTTCGATGAAGTACTTCTTCACGGTTTGGTGGAAGCTCAACACTTCACGAGTTTCCACGGGCTCAGCCGCAACAGGCTCCTCCACTGCAACGGGTGCAGCAGCAGAATCAACGGCAGCGGAGTCGGTTTCCGCAGAGATGGTGTCCACAACCATCTCAGTGGCTGCGTCTTCTTGTGCCATCGCAGCTTGTGGCGCTGCGAACATCACGAGCCCTGCAATAGCGAGGAGGGCAAACAAATTCTTCATGACGAATTGAAGTTGAATAATGAATAATTGTTGCGGAGAGACAGGGATTCGAACCCTGGAGGGGTTGCCCCCAACACGCTTTCCAGGCGTGCGCCTTAAGCCGCTCGGCCACCTCTCCATTCCCCGTTGGGAATGTGAACCTTCACGAGATGAACAAAGGCCGTGCCATTGTCCACCCCACTTGGGCGCCGCAAATTACCCAAGAATCCACGACTCCCGCAAAAGAAATGTCCCGATGTGGTGTGGAGAGGCAAAAAAGAGGGGTCCGCGTCTGGAAGGAAGGCTCAAGCTCCTTCCAAACCGGCTGCACCTGCGGGGCCGTGCCCTTGGGTTTGGGCCACGCGGTGGGGCGTCAATTCTCCGCGCAGGTTGGCCGTCATCAACTCCCGGATGCGTCCGGGGTCGTCGGTTTGGGCCAACACGTGCATGAGCTTGGTCAGGGCCGCCTCGGTCGTCATGTCTCGGCCGGGGATGACACCGCATCCCGCGAGCATGTGGCTGGTGGCGTAGAGTTCAGGATGAACGCCGCCATGGCCACATTGCGTGACGTTGATCATGGTGACGCCGCGGTCTCCCGCCTCGCGAAGGGTGTCTTTGAGCAATTGCGAGGTTGGCGCATTCCCGCTCCCAAACGTCGCGAGCACCAAGCCCCGCAGGTCTTCCCAGTCCAAGGCGCGGCGCAACCAATCCATGGGCATGCCTGGAAACAACGGCACCCAAGCGACTTCGGTGCGCATGCCCACATGGAGCTTCGGACCCGACGACGCTGCGACCGGGGGTCGCCACAGCGAGGGGTGGTTGATTTGGAATTCCACGCCCGCCTCCACCAACGAAGGGTGGTTGGGACTGATGAGGGCGTTCAAGCTTTGGGCACTTTCCTTGTGGGTTCGGTTGCCGCGGAAGAGGTGATTTCCGAAGTACACCGCCACCTCTTGGACGGTCGGCTCGCCATCGGTGGTGTGGGCCGCGAGCATCAGTGCGCTGAGCAAATTCTCACGGCCGTCGGTGCGCGGGATGCCAATCGGCAATTGAGATCCTGTGAAAATCACGGGCTTTCGAAGGCCCTCGAGCATGAAGCTCAAGGCCGAGGCGGAGTAGGCCATGGTGTCTGTGCCGTGCAGCACGACAAATCCATCGAACCGATCCATGCACTCCATCACGGTGGAGGCGATGCTGCGCCAGTGCTTCGGCGCCACGTCGCTGCTGTCGATGGGCGTGTCAAACGACACCGCCTCGACGCGAATGCCCGCATGGTCCAACTCCGGCACGTGCTTGGACACTTGACTGAAATCGAGCGGCACGAGAGCGCCACTGACCTTGTCACGCACCATGCCCACCGTGCCACCTGTGTAGATGACGAGGATGGACTTCATGTCGTGCCCTGCACTCATGTGGCTTTCGAGGTTTCCAACCCAAACAACCGAACCGCATTGGCCGTCGTCACACGGGCGACTTCCTCCACGGTTTGGCCGGTCAACTCCGCCACCCGGTGCGCCACCAAGGCGGTGTAGCTCGATTCGTTTCTTTTGCCCCGATGCGGCACGGGCGAGAGGTAAGGGCTGTCCGTTTCCAACACGATCCGCTCCAACGGAACGTGGGGAAGCACCTTGTCTAGACCGCCGTTCTTGTACGTGGACACCCCGCCGATGCCCAGCATCCATCCGGGGTAGGACAGCGCGTGATTCGCCTCTTCCAGCCCTCCCGTGAAACAGTGCACCACACCGGTCAATCGGTCGTCCATCTCGGCGTCCAACACCTCGAACAGCTCGTCAAAGGCCTTTCGGACGTGAATGACGACGGGGAGTTGGCGCTGTTTGGCCCAATCCAACTGAATCCGAAGCGCCTCGCGCTGGATGTCCAAGGTGGACGTGTCCCAGTGCAAATCCAACCCAATTTCACCCACTGCCACCCAAGGAGAATGGGGCATGGGGGCATTCAATGCCGCTTCGATCGCCTCGAGCTCGGCTTCCCATCCCTCTTGAACATGGCAAGGATGAAGGCCCATCATGCCTCTGCAACGGTCGGGCCATCGGACCATCATGTCCTGGACGCGCGGGATGCTTTCCACGTCGATGTTGGGAAGCAACAACAAATCCACCCCTGCCTCGGCGCATCGGGCCATGGCCTCGTCGCGGTCGCTGTCGAACGCGGGCTGGTACAAATGGGTGTGGGTGTCGACCAAAAACATGACGCCGCGAAGATAAGTGGAGGGCTACCTTTGAGGCGTGGCTTCTCACCCCAACTCCACCCCGCGCGCGCCGCGGATGTTGATTGCCCGATTCAGTGCCCTGGGCGACATCGTGATGATGCAGCCTGTGGTCACGGCCCTTCGGACGACGTATGGGGAAGACGCGGTGGTGGACCTCGTGTGCATCGACCGCTGTCGGGAGGCGGCCCACTTGCTGTCCGGCATCGACAGGGTGCACTCCGTCGAACGCGGCACGGGTGAAGTCCTTAAAGCGTTGCGCGAGCGGCACTACGATTACCTCCTTGACCTCCACGGCACCGTACGCTCACGGTCCCTGGCCCGCAGCCTGGACGTCCTCACCTTTTCAGTGGACAAACAAGCTTGGAGCCGCTGGCGCCTCATTCGGGGATGGCGAAGCGCCCCTGTGCCGTCCTTCATCGACCGGTGCTTGGACGTGCTTCGTCCGTTTGGTGTGGAGCCTCCCGCGCCTGAGTCTTGGGGCGTGCAGGCATGGGGATCCTTGAAGGCCTCCTCAGAGACCGAAACTTCGGGGGGCGCTGACGCTGCGGACCTTGTGGTCAGCTTGGGGTCCTCTCATCCGGGCAAGCACCTGTCGAATGCCGTGGTCGACGCCGCATTGCGAGCCGCCCAATCCATGAACGCCCGCGTGGTCCTGGTGGGCGGAGAGGCTGAACGGGCCCGCGCAGAGGCATTCGCATCTCTGCATGCTCACGTCACATCGGCGGCGGGGCGCTGGGATTTGGCCCAAACCACCCACGCCATTTCCCTCGCAAAAGCCGTGGTGACAGGAGACACGGTCACCATGCACTTGGCGGCGGCAACAGGCCGCCCCACGGCAGCGGTGTGGGGATGCACCCGTCCTTCCCTTGGGTTGGCAGGATGGCACGGACACCCCCAAAGCATCGACGTTCTTCCGGACGTGGCGGCGCCGCACACGCCCTGTTCCAAGCACGGCGCGACCTGCAAGCACACCCGTTCCCAAGATCCGTTTCACCCCGACCGATGCGGCCAGCAGGTCTCCCCTGCCGAGGTCACATCATGGCTGGAACGCGTGCTCGCTTGACGCCTGTGCGTCAGTCGAAGAGGGCCTTCAACTCGGTGGCGTCTTCTGGCTTCAGCTTCCCGGCCAAAATCAAGCGCAACTGACGACGACGCAAGGCGCCGTCGAACCGGGCGCGTTCATGGTCGGTTTGGGGTTCAATGGCGGGCACGGCAATCGGACCGCCCAATTGGTCCACCGCCACGAAGGTGTAGTACGCTTCGTTGCACCGGCTGCGCTCGCCCGTTGTGGCATTTTCGACGAAGACCTCGAGGTACACTTCCATCGACGAATTGAACGCCCGGGTGACCTGCGATTCAATGATGACCACGTCGCCAAGCTTGATGGGCCGGTCGAACGACACGTTGTTCACTGCGGCCGTCACCACAACGCGACGGCAATGGCGGTTGGCGCTCACGGCCGCCGCGATGTCCATCCAGTGCAGCAAATTGCCCCCCATCAAGTTGCCGAGGGTGTTGGTGTCGTTGGGCAACACGATGCGCACCGTGGAGCTGAACGTGTCTTGGGGATGGCGAACTTGGGTCATGTGGGCGATGTTTGTCCTGCGGATGCTCTTTGCATCTCAACGCTCTGCAAATGTCGTACACCCTCCTCAAGGCCCTGCACATCATCTTCGTCGTGACGTGGTTCGCGGGCCTCTTCTACATGTTCCGGTTGTTTGTCTACCACCGCGAGGCGCAAGACCAAACCCCCGGCCCCGTCCGCGACGCCCTCATCGCCCAGTTCCGCATCATGGAACGCCGGCTCTGGTTCGCCATCACGTGGCCGTCCTCAATCCTCGCCGTGACCTTCGGCGTCGGAATGCTCTACCACATTCCGGGGTACCTCGCCCAGCCTTGGCTTCACGTCAAACTGGGGTTTGTGGCCCTGCTGCTGGTGTACCAAGCCGTCGGCCACAGGATTTGGGCCACGTTGCGCCACGAAGACGCACCATGGTCCTCCACGGCCTACCGACTGCTCAACGAAGTGCCCACGGTCATCCTCATCGCCGCCGTGTTCTTGGTGGTGTACAAAGACAGCCTGTCGTGGCTGGGCGGCGTCGCGGGCATCCTTGGCGTGGCCGTGGCCTTGACGTTCGCCGTTCGGCTGTACAAGAAGGTCCGCGAGCGCAAGAGCTGACCC
>WTJL01000137.1 GCA_011524845.1 Flavobacteriales bacterium
GCATGGTGAAGGTCAACAAGACGACCCCCACCGGCAAGCACATCCTCAAGGACATTTACCTCTCGTTCTTTTACGGCGCCAAAATTGGCATCATCGGAAACAACGGTGCGGGAAAGTCCACCGTGATGAAAATCATTGCAGGGCTGGACGAGGCCTTTCAGGGAGACGTGGTGTGGGCCGACGGCTACACCGTGGGGTACCTCTCGCAGGAACCTGAGCTGGACGAGTCCAAGACGGTTCGCGAAATCGTTGAGGAAGGCACCCAGGACATTGTCGACGTGTTGAAGGAATACGAGGAGATCAACATGAAGTTCATGGACGAAGAGATCCTGAACGATCCCGACAAGATGCAGAAGCTGATGGACCGTCAGGCCGCGGTGCAGGACAAAATCGACGCCCTCGACGCATGGGAACTTGACACCAAGCTGAGCATCGCCATGGACGCGCTGCGTTGCCCGCCGGACGACCAAAAGATTTCTGAATTGAGTGGGGGAGAGCGCCGTCGGGTGGCGTTGTGTCGTTTGTTGCTTCAACAGCCCGATGTGCTGTTGCTGGACGAGCCGACCAACCACCTCGATGCGGAATCCATCGATTGGTTGGAGCAGCACCTTGAGCAGTACAAGGGCACCGTCTTGTGCGTGACGCACGACCGTTACTTCCTCGACAACGTGGCGGGTTGGATTCTCGAACTCGACCGAGGCGAGGGCATCCCCTACGAGGGCAACTACGCGTCGTGGCTGGAGCAAAAGAGCAAGCGTTTGGCCCAGGAAGAGAAACAAGAGAGCAAGCGTCGCAAAGAACTCGACCGCGAGCTTGACTGGATTCGCCAAAGCCCCAAAGGGCGTCGCGCCAAGAACAAGGCCCGCATCAACAACTACGAGAGCATGCTTGCGGAGGGCACCAAGGAAAAGGACGCCCGACTCAACATTCCCATTCCCAACGGACCGCGTCTTGGAAACAAGGTCATCGAGGCCAGCGGCCTGACCAAAGCGTTTGGGGACAAGCTCCTCGTGGAGAACTTGACCTTCCAACTCCCTCCTGCGGGCATTGTGGGCATCATCGGGCCCAACGGCGCCGGAAAGACCACCTTGTTCCGGATGATCATGGGCGAAGAGACGCCAGACGGCGGCAACATCGACATGGGAGAGACGGTCAAGATTGGCTACGTGGACCAACGCCACGCCGACATCGACCCCAACAAAACGGTCTGGGAGGTCGTGTCAGGCGGCAACGAGCAGGTCGAGATTGGAGGTCAACTGTTCAACAGCCGGGCGTACGTCAGCAAATTCAACTTCAACGGTGCCGACCAACAAAAGAAGTGCGGCGTGCTGTCCGGAGGCGAGCGCAACCGGCTGCACTTGGCCATGACCCTCAAGACGGAAGCCAATGTGCTGTTGCTGGACGAGCCGACCAACGACATCGACGTGAACACCCTCCGTGCCCTGGAAGAGGGCATCGAAGGATTCGCGGGCTGTGCCGTGGTCATCAGCCACGACCGGTATTTCCTCGACCGCATTTGCACCCACATCCTTGCATTTGAAGGGGACAGCCAAGCCTACTGGTTTGAAGGCACGTACAGCGAGTACGAGGAAAACCGCAAGAAGCGTTTGGGCGATGAAGGTCCCAAGCGCATCAAGTACCGCAAGCTGGTTCGGGGATGACGCCTCGCCGTCCGTACGTCGGACGGTTTGCTCCGTCACCCACTGGACGCCTGCACCTGGGGTCCATGGTCGCAGCCGTGGCCAGCTGGTTGGACGCCAAGGCCCATCAAGGGAAGTGGCTGGTTCGGATGGAGGATTTGGATCCGCCCAGAGAGGTGGAAGGCGCCGCGGACGACATCCTGCGAACCCTGGAGGGGTTTGGTTTGGAGTGGGACGGGCACGTCGTTTACCAAAGCCAAAGACACGCCTTGTACCAAGCGACGCTGGAATCCTTGAAGTCGCAAGGACTGGCCTTCGGGTGCGCGTGCACGAGAAAGACGTTGGCACAGGTCAATGGCCTCGAGGTGTACCCAGGCACCTGCCGCGACGGACTTCAGAAGGGCCAGCATCCTCGCTCGTGGCGCTTTCGAATGCCGGACGGAGAACGCCTGGCTTGGCAGGACCGTTGGCAAGGTGAGGTGGCACGCTCAAGGCAAGAGGTGGGAGACGTTGTGCTTCGTCGTGCGGACGGACATTGGGCGTACCACTTGGCCGTGGTGGTGGACGATGCCGACCAGGGCATCACCGATGTGGTCCGTGGCGCCGATTTGGTGGACGCCACTGCGGTTCATCTGGCACTGCAGAAAGAGCTCAATGCCGGGTCGATGCGCTACATGCATGTGCCATTGGTCACCAACGATCTGGGCCAAAAATTGAGCAAGCAGACCTTGGCACAGCCTGTGGAACCAGAGCATGCCGCGGACGTTCTTCACGACGTGTTTGTGGCCTTGGATCTGGGTGATCTTGCGAAAGATGAACCAAGCGCCATGTTGTCCGAGGCCTTGACGCTGTGGATGCAGCGGTTCAGCACCTAGAAAAGCAAGACGATTGGAATCAGGAAGCCGTGGCTGAGTTGTCGGCCATGCTGTTGGCTGCGCCTTCGCTGCGAGGGTGGAATTGGTCCACCTGATCCTTGAGGAAACGCCCGTCGAGGTGCGTGTAGATCTCCGTGGTGGTGATCTGCGCATGTCCCAGCATTTCTTGGACGGCGCGCAGGTCTGCGCCACTCTCGATGAGGTGGGTGGCGAAACTGTGACGGAACGTGTGGGGACTGACGTTCTTGCGAATGCCAGCAGCCACGACGCTGCGCTTCAGCATGGTGAAAGCCATTTGACGCGTCATCTTGCGTCCTTGTCTTCCGAGGAACAACGTGTCTTCGTGTCCCTTTTGAGGAATGACGTTGGCCCGGTAGTGGCTGAGGTAATCGTCGATGCTGTCGCACGCCTGTTGCCCAATGGGAACCACCCGCTCTTTGTTGCCCTTGCCAATCACGCGCACCAAACCGTCGATGAGGTCCACTTTGGACAATTGGAGGTCAATCAATTCAGACACACGCAATCCACAGCTGTACAGCACCTCCAGCATGGCCTTGTTCCGCACACCTTCGCGGCGGCTCATGTCCACGGCGCCGATGATGCGTTCGATTTCTTCAACCGTCAGCACATCTGGAAGTTTGCGCTCTGGGCGAGGGGCTTCGATCAGCTGAATGGGATCCGTGTCCATGATGCCCTCGATGCGGAGGTACTTGCAGAAGCTGCGGACCCCGCTGAGCATGCGGGCCTGACTGTTGCGTGCCAGCCCACGGTCGTAGAGGTGGCCAAGGAACCGTTCCACATGGGGAAGCTCAATGTCCATGGGGGCCTTGATGCTCTCTTCGTTCACCGCGAACTCCATGAATTGCTTGATGTCGCGCATGTACGCCATCACGGAATTCTTGCTCAGCCCGCGTTCAAGGGTGAGGTAATCGTGATAGCCTTGAACGGCAGATTTCCAATCTGTGGCGCGCGGTGACATGCTCTTATGGAATCCAAGTTTGGTTCAACAGCAAGAGCCCTTCCTGAACCGTGATGCGTTCACCTTCCAAGGAAGCGGTCACAAAGGCATCGTCAGCAGCAGTGGTGCTCCACACCATGGAACGCAGTGCATGGGCGTCTGCGTACGTCGCGACCTCATGGGTGAGGTGCTTGTGCCATCCGTCGTGGCGTGTGGTGGAGTAGGAACCTTCGTACCCGATGGCTTCTGCCAACTCACCCGGTGCGAGATCCCTGTGGTTGGCGAGCAACTGCACAGCGAATGTCACAGCCTGTGAGGCAGGTGCAGCAGTGTGAGAAGAATGAGGCGTACCCGCATTGCTCACAACTGACTGGGCGTCAGGTGATTGATTCAGTTCCATGTTTTCATTCAAGGTGGGCGTAGACCCAACCCATTCAACCTGTGCAATATGCGACGTATTCGTTCGAGTTCCAAATGCCACTTCCAGCTCGCCGTCAAACGCTCCTTCGCGGAGGGGTTCAGCGCAGGTCAAGCGGTACCGTGGCAGGAGTTGCGGCGCATCGTTCGTTTGGAACCACAAAAAGATTTGGGCGTTTTCTGAGCGACGCAGAGAGGCGCCCGCTGCGTCAAGCACTTCGCACGTGCAATGGGAAGGCACGTACTCGGTGAGTTTGACGAAGGATTGTGGTTTCACGTCTTGAATGGACACCGTGATGTCGGCCGCGGTGTCTGTTGTTCGTTCACCAATCCGCTTCGCCCAAGTGGCGGGGTCTCGACGCTCGGGCTCGGGGGCGTTGTCTGGGAGCGACACGGTTCCCAACGTCCACTTTTGACGGTTGCCGTCTGCGATTTGCTCCCACGCCACGTCAAGAAGGGGAGCACTGGGATCGGGGTTTGGGGATTTCCAAGACATGGTCACTTCAAAAGCGATGTGAGAAGGGGCGTCGTTCCACATCCAGCTGAGTGCGTTGTTCCTCACCCAATGGTCGTCGCAGTCGAGCGGAGTGGTGGCCACGTTCAGTTCGAGGTCGTGTTGCCTGGGCACAAGACTCAGCTTGCTGAGGTCCGGGTCACCTGTCAAAGCGAGTTTGACATCGATGGTGCAAGTGTGGCGATCGTGCTCCACCAACGCCCATTCCAACACGGGGGAGGGGCTGGGGTTGAATGCAGAGAGCAAGGCAAGGACGGGGAGGAGAATGGGGGCAATCACATGTCAAAAGTCGGCGCCAAAAGGGTGCCTGAGAGGCCATGAGGGAGGACATGCTGACGCCTCGACGTGCACAATTCTAAGTGCTGCGAGGTCTTCTAACTTCGCTGGCAGTCAAAGTTTTGGACAAAGAAAAATCCCGCTCCGACGTTTCGGAGCGGGACCAACTTAACCAAATTATCACTTGATGCTTAGCTCTTCGCTAAACTCACTTTAACAAGGCTAAAATACAGTGAAGTCGCGACGTGACCAAAAGAATGCAGCCCTACTTTCAAGCCTTGGCTGTGAAGAACTGTCAAGAAGCATGGGGCCGAACTTTCTTTGCAGTCGGGCTAGGTCAATTGAAACCCTTGTTGTAAGTTTGCACTCCCAATTTTGCAACCATGAAAGAAGGCATCCATCCCGACAACTACCGCTTGGTGGTATTCAAGGACATGAGCAACGACTATGCGTTCTTGAGCAAGTCAGCTGCTGAGACGAAAGAAACCATCCAATGGGAGGACGGCAACGAATACCCCTTGGTCAAAGTGGAAGTGAGCCACAAGAGCCACCCCTTCTACACGGGCAAGGCCCAGTTCGTGGACACGGCAGGTCGGATCGACAAGTTCCGCCAGAAGTACGGGAAGTTCTCGAAGAAGACCGAGGACAA
>WTJL01000102.1 GCA_011524845.1 Flavobacteriales bacterium
CAAAACGGCTTGGTCATCATGCGAACGGTCCGAGAGGGCGACGTGGTCAAGCGCTACAGAAAGGTGGTGATGAAGACAGGGACGTACTATTTCTGTGGCGACCGGAGCATCACCCAGACGCGTTGGGATTTGGAAACCAACTTGTCCTACGACTGATCCATGGGGTTGGCGCGCAAAGCGGTGCTGTACACCCTTCTTGTGCACGTGGTGGTTTTGGGCGCCATGGTGGTGTGGCCAGTGAGTGAGGGAGTGCCTCCCAGCGAAACGTTCACGGAAGTGACCATGCTCGACAGCGAAGACCTCCAAGAGGAGCCCATCCAGTCGTTCGAAGACCAGCTCAGAGCGTCGATGGCAGAGAAGGTCGCCAACTTGCGCGCCAATGCTGAAGCGGAGGCGTCGTCAGAGGCACGTTCGTCTGCAGACCTTGGTCCAAGTGAGGCGGAGTTGGCCGCCCAAGTCGAGGCGGAACTGCGTGCCATGGAAGCGGAGGAGTTCCAACGCCTGGCGGCAGAAGAGAAAGAATTCGATACGGCAGGGGAAGCCGAGGTCACTCGGCAAGATGTGGGCTCCACCTTTGAACAGTGGGACGCCCAGTACGACGGCCTGGTCACAGTGAGGTACAGCCTCGAGGGCCGTTTCGGCCGGGACCTTGATGTGCCCGGTTACACCTGTTCAGGAGGGGCCCAGGTGGACGTGGACATCGAGGTGGACGCCTCAGGAAGGGTGGTGTCAGCGGCGCTGGTTGGTGGGGATGAGGAGAGCTGCTTTGGCGCGGCAGCCCTGCGGAGTGCGAGAAGGGCCAAATTCAACGCATCGTCTGAAGCGCCGAAGCGACAGGCGGGAAGGTTGACGTACGTGTTTGTCGCCCAATGATGTCCTTTGGCCACCCTTGATCCAGCCTTGATTTAGGCTTGGTCAATGTACTCCTGCAGGTAGGCAAACTTGGGGGCCAACGCGCCCTCCAGAGTGGTTTCTGTGGCGTGGGTGATCATGTTGTCCCTGTCGCCACCGACCAGCAAAGGGATGACATGGGCCATCATTTCTTTCCCAAAGCCGTGGCTTGCATCGCGCGGCAATTCGCAGGGAAGGTTGTCGACCGCCATCACCGTGAGTCCCTTGGGGTCGTCAAACGCGCATTCCGATTCTGAAGAGGGGTTGTACCCGTACAACGGATCGGCAATGGTGCTGGGACGCAAAGTGCACGCCACAGGTCCGTCGATGTCGCAGCTGACGTCCGCCACCACTTGAACGTGCCATGAGGGGTCTTTCATGTCGTCCCGGGTGAACAAGAAGGGCGAGCCCTCAGCCCAGTAGTGTCCCGCGATGTACATGTCCGCCACGCGGGCATACGGCATGAAGGTGCTTTCAAAGTCTGTGGGGTCCGCAATGAATTGCCCCATGTCGAAAGGCTGGCCGTCGCGTCGCGCGTTGTACTGCTCCACGTCGAGCCTCGTGAACACGGCTTCATTGAACGTTTCTTTCAAAAACGCATCGGCATGAACCTCTCGAATGCCCAACGCCGTCAGCAATTCGTGGGCGCCCATGCCTACGCGCCCGCCACCGGTCAAGACCATCTTCATGTTGGCCGGCAAGTCGACGGCCTTGGCGTGGCCAATCATGTCCTTCATGTCGGTGCAGTCGATGGCGCGAGGAAGGGCAAAGGTTCCTTGACGAAGGCCCCATGCCCGGAGGCCGTTGTAGGCACCCACAATGCCGGCCCATCGTCCAAACCCAATCACGCGACGGCCGTTGGCACGCTTGATGAGTTCATAATCGATCAAGCGAATGCGCTTGTCGACGATGGCGCGAAGAAGTTTGGCGTTGTACGGCTGGAGCTTGTAGGTGTGGCTGAAGAACAAATAGGTCGTGTCCGGGATGAGTTGGTCCACTGGAACTTCCTTCACGCCGAGGAGCACGTCGCAGCCGTCCAATTCTTGGACCACGTCGATGCCTTCCGCTCGGTACTCGTCGTCGGTGATGCGCCGGACATCACTCGACTCCACGACGAGCTCCACTTCCGGGTACAAACGCTTCAATTCCGCACACTGGGCAGGGGTGAGGGGCACCCGTTGATCGGGTGGCACTTTGCCTTCTCGAACGACACCAATCTTCATACCTCAAATGTAGCACCGGGGCCGCCAGTTTGACGCCGTCGGTTGCGGGCTCATCTCGCCACAATCACGGTGCCGCGATGCACCCGTGGATAGCTCAATTGATCGAGGTAAGACGCTTCCCAATGGTAGACATCGTTGGGCACGAAGTGGGCCCCGTCGAGTTTTTGACCAAGCCAGGGCTCTTCCGGGTCGTCGGTCGACCAAACACGCTGCCCCCACCGGTTCCAAATCACCATGGCGTACCGAGTTGTTCCCCTTGCCACAGGCAGCCACACGTCGTTCAAGCCGTCGCCGTCTGGGGTGAAAGCTGTGGGCGCGTAGAACAGGGTTCCGTTGACCACGACGTCGCGGACAGAAGTGGCGGCGCAACCTTCGGGACTGACCACGGTTTGGACGATTTGAAAGGTGCCTCCGTCCGAGAACAGGTAGGAGCCATGGGCGGCATTCAACCCACCACCGTCGCTCATGAAGTACGACACGTCGTAGATGGAATCCACTAGGGCGGTCAAGTCCACGACAGGATTGGTCAGTTCCACCACCAAGGGGTCCACCTCAAACCCCACGGGAGGGGCAGGATAGGCCTCGACGAGTGCTTCCGCTCCGAACGACACAAACGCCGGGCAGTTGCCGGTCGACATGGCGACCACGCTTACGTCGTAGACTCCGGGTTCTTCAAACACATGGACGGGGGCAAAGGCGTCGCTTGTTTCTCCATCGCTGAACGTCCACGATTGGGCCACTTCGTCGGAATTGGCGTCGCTGGACAGCAGCACGGTCAGAGGGGCGCATCCCGAGGGAGGGTTCGCCTCAATGTTGAAGGCCGAGAGGTCCGGAGGGGTCTCGATGAAGATGGAGTCGAGGTGGGTTCCGACGCATCCAATTTCCGTCAGCGTCAGCACCACATCGTGCCAGCCCCCGGCCAAAAACTCCACCCCGCCCGCGGTCGTGCCGGCCGCATTGCCCGGAGTGGCATTTTCAAAGGTCCAGGCATAGGTGGCATCCGGAAACACCCCGCCAAGGGCGACAAAGTCAAAGGCGTTGTCTTCGAGACATTGCGATTCCGGCGCCTCAAACGTTGGCTGAGCTTCGTGGATGTTCAGGGTGAAGTCGGCGGTGGACAGGAGGCAGGTGAGGCCCTCAAACGTGACTTCCATGGTGTACACCCCGGCATCCTGCATGTCTGCTTGGGCAATGGATGCGGTGGGGCCTTCGGCTGCAAATCCATTGGGACCGGTCCAGGTGTAATTGGCCAAGGTGATGGCCAGGGGGTTGTTGATGAGCTCGGGCACTTCGAGCTCGACATCGTCGCCGAGGCAGGTGGTGCCCACAGGCTCGATGGTCACAGGTGGACACACGCCGGTCGCCACTTCGAGCACCGTCACCTCTTCCACGGGACAGCCGTTGGCGTCGACCAGCGCGCTCGCGCCATCGTTGGTTTGGCTGTTCCCTGAAATGTCACCGGAACCAAAGATGTCGGCCTCCGCGGTCAGGGTCCCGTCGCATTGAAGCAGCAGGCAGTCGTCGGTGAGTTGCACCCTGTACCGGTAGGCGATGCTGTCTTGCCCCAAGGGGTCGTTGTCCAGCAGTCCACCTTGGGTGCCGTTGGCTCCCGAGCCCAAGCGCACCCGAACCGTCTGCAGGTCCGCTTCAAACTCGCCGGGGTCGTCGCCCAGAGCGTCCGTCATGTCTGGAATGGCGTTGGGGGTGGCCCACTCGAGACTGCCCTCGACAAAGCTGGTCCGAATGTCCAAGGTGGTTTCTGCGTACACCCCAACTGCGGCGTCGCTGCCAAGGTTTTTGGCCACCACGGTGTATTCCAACACGTCCCCGGGTTCCGCGAGTCCTCCGTTCAGGTCGTTGATGTAGACCGTGGCACGCAGGTCGGGCTCATAGACGTCGATGACCGAGGTGACGACTTGCACGGTGATGGACTCTCCGCCTGTGGTGACCCGAATCTCCGCGTCAGAGGCGTTGTTGGGCAGCAGGTCAAACGCGCTGTTGTCCGGCACAAAAACATTGGCGTCGTGCCCCAGCGTGTTGTTGAAGGCCGGTTGTCGCCATGGGTTCATGACGCCGTCCGTGCTTTGGGTGCTGTTGAAGGCGTTGTTTTGGGCATGGGTTGCGTCGGACAGGTACTCAAAAGTGCCCGCTCCATTGAAGCCCAGCTGGTCGCCGCTTTCTCCTCGGTCACCGTCGTACGCCACCACGCCCAATTCAAGGTCGACGGGGCCAAAGGGAGGGGTGAGGAAGCCCGAGATGGGGACATCGACCGTGGAATTGGCGCCCCCGCCGCTCATGGTGATCATGGCAAGGCCATCGAAGACGGTCAGGTTGCGCATGTTGGCCAAGGCGTCTTCGTACACAACGACCAACACCCAACCGCCCCATGACCCGGACTGCTCCGTGGCGACCACGTTGGCGACGGTGTACCGGGCATTCACGGGGTTGCCAACGACCCATGGGGTGATGTCCGCGAAGCAGCAGTAATTGTCCACACCCGAGGCGTCAAATTCCCACTCTTGGTCGGCCAGCACGTCGAGGTAGGGCTCGTTTTCTGAGGCTTTGATCTTGACCTGATCGCGCAGGTTTTCATTGGGGACAGAACCGTTGCCTAAACGCCCGGCCCAGTACAAGCCCGCCCAACTCACTTCGGCACACACACCGAGGGCGAGGCTGTCTGACGAGGACGACCACGTACCCGGGTCGTTGTCCCCGTCGTAGTACTGCATGCTGTGGCCGTTGTTGTTGTCCTGCGGAAAGCCTGTGATGGGCATGGCGTTTTGGGCTTGGGTGCATGAGCTCCCTGTGCCACAGTACATGGTGGTGTTGGCCAAAAATTGAATCCCGCCATTCTGCTGGGCCTGAAAGCGAATGTCAAAATCGTCGACGACCTGCCCGAAGATTGCAGGGCTCATCACGAGCAGCAGACTCCCCAGTACAAGGCGCGCAACGTTCCATCGAGTGTGCTTCGTGCCCATGATGACGCAAAGGTCGGTGAATTGCAGCGAGCCACTCTGTCGCATGGCCTGAAGCGAACAGCGTGTGGTTTTTGGGCAAAGAAGGTGAGAACGGCTGTACTTTCGCGTTGTCCAGCGGTGCTGGGCAGTTCTTTGAATTTTGGGGCCGATTTTGGATTTGACAGCAAGATGACCAAATCGGGGAAGCATGTCGAGCTCTTGGAGATGTCGCTCGTTAATCTCAAATCTTCA
>WTJL01000101.1 GCA_011524845.1 Flavobacteriales bacterium
GGCGCCATCGACGGTTGCGGAGTGTGCAACGGTGACGGATCGACCTGCACAGGTTGCGCCGACCCCGCTGCAAGCAACTACGACGAAAACAACATTTTTGCAGACAACGGTCAGTGTCTCTACGCCACCACGTTCAACGTGGACATGAGCTGCTTCGACAATGCAGGTGCAAGCCTCAACGGTGCGGCAAGCTTCAACGAAGTGTTCGTGACCGGCCCCATCTTCGGATGGGCAGCCAACGACGGCTACAACCAATTGTTGGACGCCGACGGTGACGGCATTTACTCTGTGACCCTCGACTTCCCTGCGGGAGACGTGGAATACAAGTACGCCATCGACGGGTTCTCTGATCAGGAGCAGTTGGTGGACGACATGCAGAACGGTGCAGACTGTGCACCCATCACGGACTTTGCTGGTTACGCCAACCGTCAGGTTGCTGCGGGTTCAACCACCAACGATACGTACGGAAGCTGTTCTACCTGTGCCGACCAAGTTCAGCCTGTGAACGTGACGTTCCAGGTGGACATGAACCAGTACGCTGAGCCATACGCATTCGGCGGTGTGTTCGTCAACGGTGGATTCAACGGATGGTGTGGCGGATGCAACCCCATGAACGACGACGATGCCGATGGCATTTGGACGTTGACCTTGCCTTTGATGCCAGGTACCATTGAGTACAAGTTCACTTTGGACGGATGGAACTACCAGGAGGAATTTGCTGGTGGTGAGTCTTGCACGTCTACCATTGACGGCTTCACCAACCGCACCCTCACGTTCGACGCAGAGACCACCTTGCCCGCAGTGTGCTGGGAGTCTTGCGACGTGTGTCCTGAAATCTCTGATGTGTTGGGTTGCATGGACGAAAGCGCCAACAACTACAACCCTGACGCCACTGTGGAGCCTGAGAACTCTTGCTTGTACGACGTGACGTTGTCAGTGGACGTGTCTCAAACCACCTTCACTTCAGTGTCTCTCGCAGGCACGTTCAACGGTTGGAACAACGGATCCAACTTCATGGACGACAGCGACGGTGACGGAGTGTACACCATCACAGTCTCGATGACTGCAGGTGCACAGGAATACAAGTTCTTGGGCAACGGCGACTGGGCCTTGGCCGAGCAGTTTGACGGTTCTGAGTCTTGCACGACTCCTCCTGCCGAGTTTGTGAACCGCGTGATCACGGTGGAAGGACCCACGGTGGCAGAGACAGTGTGCTACAACACGTGTTCTGCCTGCGTGCCTGACGCCATCCTTGGTTGCACGGACGCTTCTGCCAACAACTACAACGCGGACGCGGACACGGACGACAACTCTTGTGTCTACAGCACCACGTTCAACGTGGACATGAGCTGTGCAGGTGTCGACTTCGACGAAGTCTTCGTGACTGGTCCTCTCTGGGGCTGGCCTGCCAACGCTGGTTTCAACCAGTTGTTGGACGGTGACGGCGACGGCATCTACAGCGTGACCATCGAAACGCCTGCTGGCGACATCGAGTACAAGTACGCCATCAACGGGTTTGCCGATCAGGAGAACTTGATTGACGACATGCAGAACGGCGCGTCTTGTGCCCCTGTGACGGACTACTTCGGCTACGCCAACCGCTTGACGCCTTCTGGCAGCACCACCAACGACACGTACGGCAGCTGCGAGGCTTGCCCAGAGGACGTGGAGGGCTGCATCGACGAGACGGCGTGCAACTACGATCCTGCTGCCACGGTTCAGGCCTTTGTGTCTGTGGGTGGAGGTCAGTTGAGCATCGAGCTCACTGCCGGATCTTACCCAGGTGAAATTTCTTGGAGCTTGAATGGTGTGGACTACGGTGCGCCGTACTCTGGCATCATCGACCTCGAGCCAGGCCTGTACACCATTGCTGGTTCAGACTCGTGGGGTGACGGATGGAATGGTGCGACCATGACCATCACTGACCTCGGATCTGGCACAGAGTACAGCCTTGTTGTTGAGGCTTCTGAAGGCTCTGTGGACGTGGAGGTGACTGGAGCTGTGGCTTCAACGTGTGAGTACGAGTCTTGCGCCGGTTGTACCGACGAGACAGCGTGCAACTACGACGCCGACGCGACGCTTGACGACGGTTCTTGTGAGGCGCCTGACGCCTTGACCGGTTGCGGCGACACTTGCTTGGACGGAGGTGTGCTCTACGAGTTCAACATTTCTGACCAGTACAGCGACGGCATGTGCTGCGCTTACGGAGAAGGTTCTTACAGCATTGTGTTGGACGGCGACACCATCGCCACGGGCGGTGACTTCGGTGCAAGCGCCACAGAGCGTTTCTGCGCACCTGCAACGTCTTGCATCCAGATTGTGATGGTTGCTGACAACTACCCAGGTGAGCAGACGTGGAGTGTGACTGCCGATGGGGTGGAAGTGCTCGGCGCTGGCCTCGACGGTTCAACTGCAACGTACTTCTTGGGCGAATGTGCTCCTGGTTGTACGGATGAAGCAGCATGCAACTACGACGCCGATGCCCTCGTGGACGACGGTTCTTGCCTCGAGCTCGACGCTTGCGGTGAGTGCGGCGGTTCCGGTGTGGACACCGACGGCGACGGCGTGTGCGACGCGGAAGAAATTGCGGGTTGCCAGGATGAAACGGCATGCAACTACGATCCAGCTGCCACGGACCCCGTTCCTGCGAGCGGATTGAACATCGTGTTGACGGCCGGTTCTTGGCCCTCAGAGATCTCATGGACCTTGAACGGTGAGAGCTACGGCGCGCCATTCGACGGCTTCGTGGAACTCGCTCCTGGTGCGTACACCATTGAAGGTGCCGACTCTTACGGCGACGGCTGGAACGGTGCGGAGATGACCATCGTGGACGGAGCGTCTGGCACGTCTTACAGCTTCTCTGTGAGCGGTGCATCAGGTGCCATTGACGTGGAAGTGACGGGTGCAGAAGGTTGTACCTACGCTCCTGACTACTACGAGTGTGACGGCGAAACTTGTGTGAATGACACCGACGGCGACGGCGTGTGTGATGAGCTCGAGATCGAAGGTTGTGTGGTGCCAACGGCCTGCAACTACAACCCCAACGCCACGGACCTCGTTCCTTGTGTCTACCCAGACGCTGGCTACAACTGTGACGGTACCTGCATCGGTGATGCGGACGGTGACGGTGTGTGCGACGCCAACGAAATTGTTGGATGTCAGGACAGCACGGCTTGCAACTACGACGCCACGGCGACGGATGCTGGCGAGTGTGACTTCACGAGCTGCCTCGGTTGTACAGACAGCCTCGCCTGCAACTACGACGAGACGGCCACTCAGGAAGATGGATCTTGCGACTACTGCTCTTGCGCGTCTGACGCCGCAGGTGGACAGGGCGGATTCAACTTGAGCGTGGAAACCCACGCTGAAGGTGGTGTGTTTGGATTGACAACGTACCGCGTGTACGTGACGACGCCTGACAGCGCTGACTTCGTGTCTGCCATCGCGGGTGACGAAATCAACCCATCCTACCTCCGCACGAGCACGAGCTTCTATCAGAACGCGCTCGGTGGTTTGACCGCAGACATGATCAACCCCTTGTTCTTCGGTGCATTCCCAGAGCTTGCCTACGACAGCTGGTTGACCATCGGCATCGAGTCTGCGCCAATGCCTGGCGACGGAACGGCTGCAGTGACCTTGGCTCAGGCCGCAGGTGACACGTGGGCGACCGACTTCGAAGCGGGTCAGAACCTCGAAATGAACAGCTTCTTCGGCGGTTCATGGTTCACGACCAACCTCGTCAGCAACGGTGTGGCCGGTGCAGACAAGAAAGTCCTCGTGGCTCAGTTGACCACCGACGGAACGTTGACAGGTCAGTTGTACGTGCAGGTGTTCCCACTCGGTGTGGGCGCCAACGCAGAGTACTTGACGCTCAGCTTCGGCAGCAGCTCTTGCGGTTGCACGGACGAAGCGGCTTGCAACTACAACGACGGTGCGCAGTACGACGACGGTTCTTGCTACTACGCAGAGCAGTTCTACGGCTGTGACGGTGCGTGCTTGAACGACCTCGACGGCGACGGCATTTGCGATGAACTCGAAATTGCTGGATGTCAGGATGCTGAGGCTTGCAACTACGACGCAGAAGCCACCGACGACGATGGCAACTGTGAGTACGTCGAGCCCACCTTGTTGCCAGGTGACGCACCTGCGTGCGGTCTCTTCTTCAGCGGCTACGCTGAGGGGTCAAGCAACAACAAGTTCCTCGAGATCTTCAACCCAACCGCGGACGCCATCAGCCTCGACGGCTATGCGTTCCCGAACGTAAGCAACGCGCCCAACGTTCCCGGTGAGTACGAATTCTGGAACACCTTCACTGCTGGTGCAGTGATCGCTCCAGGCGACGTGTATGTGATTGCGCACGGTTCTGCCGACCCAGCCATCTTGGCTGAGGCTGACCAAACGTTCACGTACCTCTCGAACGGTGACGACGGCTTCATGCTCGTGATGGGCACCCAGGATGACTTCATCCAAATCGACGCCATCGGTGACTGGAACGGCGATCCCGGATCTGGTTGGGACGTTGCGGGTGTGTCTGCTGGCACGAAGGATCACAGCTTGATCCGCAAGTCTGACATCACCAGCGGAAACGGTGGCGATTGGACCGCATCAGCGGGCACGGATGCCGACGACAGCGAGTGGATTGTCCTCGAAATCAACGACTGGACTGGACTCGGAAGCCACGACTTCACAGGCTCTTGTGAAGGAGGCAACTACGCCGTGGTCTACGACTGTGACGGGGTGTGCTTGAACGACGCCGACGGCGACGGTGTGTGTGACGAGTTGGAGATTGCAGGCTGCACTGACAGTGGTGCTTGCAACTACGACAGCGCTGCCACCGACGACGACAGCTCTTGTGAGTACCTCACTTGCGCAGGTTGTACCGACGCTGAGGCGTGCAACTACGACGAGTCTGCCACAATCGAAGACGGTTCTTGCACTTACGCAGAAGCCTTCTACGACTGCGATGGCAACTGCTTGAACGACTTGAACATGAACGGCATCTGCGACGAGTTGGAGATCTTGGGTTGCACTTACCCAGCGGCCTGCAACTACGACATGGACGCCAACGTGGACGACGGCCAGTGTGACTTCAGCTGCTTGTTGACCGGTTGTACCGACAGCGAGGCAGTGAACTTCGACGCTGCTGCGACCACAGACGACGGTTCTTGTCTGTACGTGGGTTGCTTGGATCCAGAAGGACTCGACTACGACCCAACGGCCAACTACCCAGGTGGCTGTGATTACCCAGACCCATGCCCAGGTGACTTCACCGGCGATGGCGAGGTGGACG
>WTJL01000180.1:0-1500 GCA_011524845.1 Flavobacteriales bacterium
CAAACTCGGCGGACAAGGCGACGCGGTGACCGCAGCGGAGCTTCAATCCCTCAAAGAGAAAGTGGGGGGCGGAGAAGGCGTGATGCGCGACGAGTTTGCCCGAAACCGGAAGGAAGCGGCCGAGCTTGCCCAGGCCCAACGCGAGGAGTTGCGCAACAACTTGGCAGCCTTTGAAAAGCACCTCGACGAAGATGCCAAGGCCCAGCAGGATGCCTTTCGACAGCAGTTTGATGATTTGCTCAAGCAACTCCACAACCAAGGCAAGACGTCGTTGGAGGCGGTCAAGGACGTACGTGAAACCATAGAAAAGCAGCTGAAGGAGATTCGTGAGGACAACGGCAAGCGTTTGGAAGAGATGCGCAAGACCGTGGACGAAAAGCTTCAGGACACGCTGGAAAAGCGACTCGGCGAGAGCTTTAAGCAAGTTAGTGAGCGGTTGGAGCAAGTGCACAAAGGCCTCGGGGAAATGCAGAGCATTGCCAGCGGGGTGGGGGATTTGAAGAAGGTGCTCACCAACGTCAAAACCAAGGGCATCCTTGGGGAATACCAGCTGGCCAACATCATTGAGCAGTTGCTGCCACGCGAGCAATACGAGGAAAATGTGGCCACGCGTCCCGGGTCGAGTGAGCGCGTGGAATTTGCGGTCCGCATGCCAGGCAATTCAGACGACGACGTCGTGTGGTTGCCCATCGATTCCAAGTTCCCGCTCAACGGCTACGAAGACCTTCTCAATGCGCGGGAGGCTGGAGATTTGGACGCCATTGCAGCGGCAGAAAAGGCGTTGACCGCCACCCTCGAAAAATTCGCGAAAGACATTTCTGAGAAATACGTGGAGGCCCCACACACCACGGACTTTGGGGTGATGTTCCTGCCGATTGAAAGCCTGTACGCCGAGGTGTTGCGCCACCCAGGCGTGTTTGAAACGCTTCAGCGCAAATACCGAATCACGGTGACGGGACCCACCACCATGTCGGCTCTGCTGAACAGTTTGCAGATGGGCTTCCGCACGTTGGCGGTGACCAAGCGCAGCAGCGAAGTGTGGAAGATTTTAGAGGCGGTGAAGACGGAGTTTGGCAAATTCTCCAATCAACTCGAGAAGGTCGACAAGCAGCTTTCCACGGCGAAGAAGTCGCTCGAAGACTTGCGCAGCACCCGAACCAACGTCATGCAGCGCCGTCTCAAAGACGTGGGAACGCTCGACACCCGCGAGAGTGAATCGTTGCTGGACATCTCCACAGCCTCTGTCGAACCTGACGAGGAAGAGTGACCTTCAGCCGCAGCGAAGTGCGGTCGTCTAGTTTACTTGATCACGGTGATGGCACCGTTCAAATCGATGGCGCCGAAGTCCGTGTAGGAGGTGGTTCCCTCCTCGGTGGTGATGGAAATGAGCTCGTCCCCACGGGCAATGTGCAAGACGTAGTAGTACATCCCGGCTGAAACGTCGTCCCCCGGCAGCCATCCGTTGGTGCTGCCAAAATCGTCGTGACGGAAGACTTCGAT
>WTJL01000180.1:1600-5181 GCA_011524845.1 Flavobacteriales bacterium
TGCACCACATAGGTTCCGCTGTCCACCAAACTTGCCGCACCGAGATCCACTTGAATGCCGGTGGCAGAGAAGTTGTTGGGGCCGGTCCACTCGTAGAGGCCGTTTTCAATGGGATCCACCTCCAAGGTCAGGAGGTCTCCGATGCAGGGGTGAAGGGTTTGGTTCACCGCTTGGTACTTGAGCGCGCCGTAATCCGAGAAATAGCCAAACCGAGTCCCTGAGCTTGCGCCACCGTTGATGATGCCAAGGTGGAAGATGGTCGAGGTGTTTTCAATGCGCGTGGCTTGCCCCACTTGAATCAGCCCTTCCAACGTGGTGACTTGGGCGAACAGCCAGTTGGTGTTGCCTGGAACAGGGGCAAACATGCCTGCGGTCAGCACGCCTGCATTGCCGTTGAACAAGAAGTCACCTTGTCCGCCAGCAGGGACCAGCACATTGAGCCGCATGGCTTCTGGCGTGGAGCGCACAAACACTGTGGAGTTCGAGCCCGTGCACTTGACGCTCGGGAGTTGTGCCCCGCCCAATTCACAGCCAAATCCCGTGGATTGCCACACCGCCACGGGTGCAGAGGATTCGATGAAGGCCGAGGGGGTGTTCAGTTCATGCGAATGCGATTCTCCGGCTTGCAACACCGCCACCACGGCACCGTCAACCGACACCGAAGTGTTGTTTGTGGTCGCCACAATCTGCAGGCGATCGTGTCCGCCCAAGTAGCCGTGCACCGCCACATACTCCGTGCCCAAGACATCGTCCGGCACCAATTGGTCGCCCATGAGGTCGAGGCATCCGCCGCCAAACATGGCGCCGCTTGCAGAGTCGTCGTGCAACGTCACGGCCACAGGACGGTTGGACGTCACCGTGGTTCCAGTCGCGTGCTGAAAGGACTCTGAGCCAACGGCTCGTGCGGCGTAAGTAGACCCAGCCAAAGGCAGCACCACGTCAAACGGCACCCCAGCGGGATGTCCCACCAAGTCCTGCGAAGGGGTGATGGTCACGACCGTGTTGGCCTCCGTGGCCACAATGTCAAAGCCAGAGGTCGTGCTGAACCCGTTGTTGGTGAAGTTTTGGAAGGGGAGGTGGAAGGAAGTGCCAAGGGCGTTGTCTCCTTTCAAGGCAAAGATGTCTGGGTTGTTGCCCATGTTCACCTCGTAATACGCCGAGATCGAAGTGGTGCTCGTGATGTGCAGGCCCTTGTCCAACACTTCGTTGAAGGGTTGGTTTTCATACCAAGACAGGGAATCGGTCAAGTCAATGCTCACCGCGCTGTTGGCAGGAATGGTCAAGTTGTACACGCCGTAGTTGCCGTTGGCAGGCATGTCCACCACCACATCTGCAGGGGCGTCAAACGTGGCGAATCGCAACAACACTGGGCTGTCTCCGTGGGTGGCCGTCACCTCAGGGGCCACAAACCAAAACTCGGTGTCCACCTGGGCCCACGACGACATGCCCAAGCACCCCAACACCACGAACAAGGCCAAGTTTTTCATGATCCGCAAGATAGCCCTCAGTTCAACACGCCGGACGGGTGGAGCCGCGCAGGCCTCTCACACGGCCCGGAACACCGGATGGTCGCCAGGGGCCGTCCAGCGTCCTCCACTGACGTCGGGAATGTCCACACGCTGGTTTCCTTGGGCCACAGATCGCTCACTCAACACCCCCACCAAGCTCCAAAGCGCCCCGTCGTAGACGCTCAAATCGAGGGACACCCCTTCGTTCAAGCAGCGAATGAGGCGGTACATCATGACAAAGTCCATGCCTCCATGTCCCTGCTGATTCGCAGTGATGCCTTCCTTGAGGCTGGACCACAATGGATGGTCGTACTTGGCCCGTGCAGCATCGTAGGCGTCGTCGTCTTGCCACCTGTGCCAATCCCATGTGGGGCCGTGGTCGAGGTAAAGACGGGAAGGGTAGCCGTAGTGGGTGGCGCCTGTCCCACAAAGCTTGTCAAGTCTCGAATACGGACGCCCGGTGTGCGTGTCGAATTGCAGCATGATGCTTTTGCCTTCCGTGGTACGGATCAGGGTGGTGTTCACATCGCCACACTTGACGAGTGGAGCGAGTGTTTGAAGGTCTGGATCGTCCGAGGCTCGCAAAGCCTTGGACAACGCAGCTTCGTTGGAACTCATGGACACGAGGTGGCTCAAGTTGTCGCCTCGCAGCACGTCCATGTACATGCACACGGGCCCGAGACCATGGGTGGTGTACAGGTTGCCATCGCGTTCGAGGTGTTCTCGCAACCGCCAGCGTTTGTGGTAGTAGGTGGCGTCCAAAAGCAATGCCCGCAGATCGTGCAGGTAAGCACATTCGGCGTGGGTCACGTCGCCAAACACCCCCTCTTTGACCATGTTGAGCAACCACAACTCTTCGCCGTTGTAGCAACAGTTCTCCAGCATGATGCAATGCCTTTGGGTGCGCTCCGAGGTCGTGACCAAGGCGAGGCAATCTTCTTCGGTGTAGGCAATGGGCACCTCGCTTGCCGCGTGAAGCCCTTGCTCCATGGCGTACAGAGCCATCGGAGTGTGGAGGTGCCAGGGGGTGGCAATCACCACCAAGTCGGCCACCTCAGGATTGCACGCCTGACGCCATCCTTCGCCAGCTGCATCGTCGATGAGCAGGGGAGTGAACGATTGAAAGGTGGAGACTTTGTCGGCGGCCCGGGTCACGTACTCTGCTTGAACGTCGCAGAGCGCCACGATTTCCGCATGTCCCTGGGTCACGAGCCATTCCAGCATTTCAATGAGGGAACTGCCGCGGTTGCCAAGGCCCAACATGGCCACGCGGACTCTGGGAATGGCGGGTGCGGCGTGGTCCATCATCGACCCATCGACCTTGGACCAAGAGGTCTTGGCCTCGGAGCTTGTCTCTGAGTTTTCAGTCGAACACGACGACAGGCTCATCCCAAGTCCCCCCAACATGCCGCCTCCCCAAAGGCTGCTGATTTTCAAAAAGTCACTGCGCTTCATGCCACGGAAGGTACGCAAGACTGTACCCAGGTTGGGTCACATCCAAGGGCCGCGGTGGGCGTGGACTTGGGCCATGGCAAGGTCCCGCAGCTCCCGGGCGACGTCGGTGGGCAAGAACCTCAAATGCGCCACGCCTGAGGACGTGTGAAACGTCAGGTGGGCCACGTTGCGCCGCGCGTGGATGCGGTTTTGGGTCAGTTCCACAGCTTGGAGTTTGTGCCAGTCAATCATGACCCGCTTGCGGAACCACCACCCTTGGTGGGCGCTCAGATGACGTCCGTCAGTGGTGGCCCATTGGCCTCGGTACACCTTGCGAGAGAGCCAACCGCTCCAGGTCCAAAGCACGGTGCCCAAGGCCACGCCCCATCCCGCGCCAAGCCACCAGCCCAACCCCACAGCAAAGGGAGTGAGGGCCACTGAACGTTGCAACCAACGCACCCAGAACGCGTACTTCTCTGGACGCAACGTGACCAGGGCGCGTTGAGGCCAGGATGGAAACAGCAAGGCTTCGAGCTGGCGCGTTCGCTCTGAGTTCATCGCAGGAATGCCCATGCGCATCGCGCCGCCTCCTTCCATGCCTCCCGAGTCGTCCGAGCTGACGGCGCCACCGGCAGCGGC
>WTJL01000051.1 GCA_011524845.1 Flavobacteriales bacterium
CCAAGCTTCAAATTCTGCTTCCCGCCGGCACGCAGGTGACCACCGACCACGTGGAACAACACATTGGGATCAGCAAGGACTACAATGTATTTGAGTTGCAGCGGGCTTTGGGCAACAAAGACATCGAGCGGGCCAACCGCATCGTGCAGTACTTCGAGGCCAACCCCAAAAACGCGCCGCTGGCGATGGTGGTGCCCGTCTTGCACGCCTACTTCGCCCGGGTGTTGGTCTACCAGACCCTTCAAGACCGCTCGGAAGGCGCCGCGGCAAAGGCCATGCGGTGCAGCCCCTACGCGGTGAGAGATTACGCCCGTGCCGCAGGTGCGTTCAGTCCGGCGAAGGTGGAACGCATCTTTGGGTACCTGCGAGAGGCGGACAAAAAGGCCAAAGGACGATCCAATGCCACCACAACGGACGGCATGCTCCTCAGAGAGGCGGTGTTCAAGATTTTGCATTGACCTTTGACCCCATGAACGATTTGATGTTGCGCGCCCTGCGTGGAGAGGAGGTGGAACGCCCCCCGGTGTGGATGATGCGCCAAGCGGGCCGCACCCTGCCTGAATACCGCGCCGTTCGCGCGGAAGTGGGTGGGTTCAAGGACCTGTTGATGAACCCGGATCGGGCCGCAGAGGTCACCCTCCAGCCCATCAAAGCGTACGGCGTGGATGCCGCCATTTTGTTCAGCGACATCTTGGTGGTGCCTGAAGCGATGGGCCTGCCCTACAACCTCGTGGAAAAGGTCGGGCCTCGTTTTCCAGAGACCATTCGGTCCCGCCAAGACCTCGACCGTTTGCACGACGTCGATCCCGAGCGCGATTTGAAATACGTCCTCGACGCCGTGCGCATCATCCTGCGTGAACTCGACGGCCGGGTGCCGCTCATTGGTTTCGCGGGTGCGCCATGGACGCTGTTCTGCTACATGGTGGAAGGCAAGGGGAGCAAGGACTGGGCCCTCGCCCGGAGGATGCTGTGGGAAGAGCCGGAGGTGTCGGATGCCTTGTTGTCGGCCATCACTGCGGCCACCAAATCCTACCTGCACGCCCAAATCGACGCCGGCGTCCACCTCGTCCAGCTCTTCGACAGCTGGGCAGGATCCTTGAGCCGCGACCTGTACGTCGAGCGCATCCTGCCGCACATGCACCACCTGCTTGAAGGGCTTCAGGACCGTGTGCCCGTGACGGTGTTCGCCAAGGGCGGGAGCCACTTCCTCCAGGACCTGACGGCCCTGCCGTGCACCACGTTGGGGCTCGATTGGCAAACCGACCGCCGGTGGGCCCGCGACTTGGCCGACAAGGCGGCCGGGGGACCCAAAGTCCTGCAGGGAAACCTCGACCCGAGCGTGCTGTACGCCAATCCTGGCATCATTCGTGCAGAGACCCATCGCATGATCGATGAATTGGGCATCCAACGCACCATCGCTAACTTGGGCCACGGTTTGTACCCCGACATCCCCGCCGACCACGGCAGGGCCTTTGTCCAAGCGGTGAAGGAGTACGTGCCTGCAACTGAACGAGAAACAACCACATCTGCATGATTTTCAAGATTGACACCGCGCGTTTGTCGCGCTTGGCCATGGTCCTCGCGGCCGCATGGGCCACCCAGGGCCTGCAAGCCCAAAACCTCGTCCCCAACGCCAGCTTCGAGCAGGTGGCGGAAGACACCAAGGAGAAGGACATCAAGACCTTCGGTTTGGTCGACGCTGTGACCATGGAGTGGAGCGGCGCCACAGACGTGTCCCCAGATTTGTTCATGGTCCGTGAGAAGGAGAGCAAGGTCACCGCACCCTGCAACGATTACGGCTACCAGGAGCCACAGGACGGCGATTTCTACGCGGGTTTCCGCGCGTACAGCAAGAGCCCCAAGCTCAAGCGTTCGTACCTCCAGGTGCAGCTCACGGAAAAGCTCGAAGAGAACCAGATGTACTGTGTGTCGTTCGACATCAGCCTTGCGGACTTGAGCCGTTACGCGGTGCCCGACATCGGCGCCATGCTCAGCGACCGCAAGATTGAGCGCGGCGGCACGGCGCCCATCGTCCAAAAGCCCGACGTGCAGCACAAGAGCAACAAGACCATGGTGTACATGGACGGTTGGGAAACCGTGTGCGGCACCTTCACCGGTTCCGGCGAGGAGGAGTACCTCATCATCGGTTGCTTCGGAGGCGACGCCAGCATCGACGAGGAGAAGGTCAAGCGTCCCACCGGCAAAGACTGCTACATGGGCAAAGCCCAGCAGCCTCAGGCGTACTACTACGTGGAGAACGTGAAGGTGGAAGCCATCACCGCATTGAGCGAATGCAAGTGCGGGGCGGCCGACGAGCGCGACATGGATTTGGTCTACGGTTCCTCCAGCAACTTGCCGGACGACGCCACGGCCAAGCAGCGCATCGAAGACGCAGGCATCTACTACGCCTTCCTCAAGCGCATGCCAACGACTGCAGGCAAGAACACCATCGCCAGCATCGTGACGTTGCTCAACGACAACCCCAGCATGAACTTGGACATCGTCGGTCACTGCGACGACGACGAGTTCAACGAAGGCAAGATCAACGTCCGCTACAAGGACATCGGCAAAAAGCGTGCAGGCCAGGTGAAGCGCTTGCTCGAGGCGGCCGGTGTGGACCCCGCACGCCTCACGGTGACGGGCCGCGAAAACACCGACCCTGCCAGCACACGCGACAGCGAAATCGCGCGGGCTCAGAACCGTCGCGTGACCTTCCTCGTGAAGTAAGGCGAACCGCACCATGTGCCAAGAGGCACGAAAAAGGGCATCTTCTCGGATGCCCTTTTTTCATGCCCGACCGTTCAGCCGGTGGGGGTCAAGCCACACGCAGGTGGCCTCGGTGCGATTTGGGAATCCACTGCAGGATGGTGAAGGCAATCAAGAACAGCCCCACCAGCGCCAAGATGCTGTTGCGCATGGAGCCCGTCACCCCTTCGATGTAGCCCCATCCAAACATGCCAATGACAAGGCCACTTTTCTCCAGCACTTCGTAAAAGCTGAAGTACGAAGCGTTGTCTTCCGTTTCAGGGATGAGCTTGCTGTAGGTGGAGCGGTTGAGGCTCTGGGTGCCGCCCATCATGAAGCCGATGACCCCGGCGGCGAGGTAGAAGCCTTCTTTGGTGGACGCAAACCAATAGGCGTAGACGCAGACGGCGCACCAGGCCAAAATGCAGCCGCCCAGGGCTTTGACGTTGCCGACTTTGCCGCTGCACCACGAGACGAAAAACGCCCCGGGGATGGCCACGATTTGGACCAAGAGGGTGGCGACGATGAGCTCTGCGGTGGTCAATTGAACCTCTTTGATGCCAAAGCTGGTGGCCATCAACATGATGGTTTGAATGGCCATGCTCATCACAAAGAAGGAGCCGAGGTAGCGGGTGAGGTGCAATTCCCCTTTCAGGTCCTTGGCCACGCCGCGAAGTTCTTTGAAACCTTGGGTGAGAAGGTTGCCCTCGGGCCGTGCGTTGTGAGGGTTGGAGGGGAGGGTGCGGAACGCAGGCTGCGCCCAACTCACCCACCACACGCCCACTAGCACAAAGGCCCACTTGGTGAGGTGAGATCCGATGCCCATGATGAAGGCGAGGCAGATCAACAGCAACGTCACAGAGCCGATGTAGCCCATGACGTAGCCGCGCGCGCCGAGTTTGTCGTGCTCTTCAGGCGGGGCGATCTCCGGCAGGTAAGCGTTGTAGAATCCCAAGCTCCCCCAGAATCCCAGATTGGCCAAAAACAAAGACGCCATGCTCCACTCAAGGTGGGTGGGGTTGAAGAAGAACATGCTCGCGCACCCCGCCGCTCCCGAGTAGCAGAAGATCTTCATGAACGTCAACTTCTTGCCCGCGTAGTCCGCCATGCCACTGAGCAAGGGGCTCAAAAAAATGATGACCAAAAAGCTCGACGCAAGGACGTAGCTGTAGAGTTGGGTGTTGAGGAACTCCATCCCCCAAAAGGTCACCACGTCGCTCACCAGCGTGCCGTCTTCTTCACGAACGGTGGTCATGGCGTTGTAGAAGATGGGGAAGATGGTGGTGGTGATGACGAGCGAGTAGACGCTGTTGGCCCAATCGTACATCGTCCAGGCCTTTTGGACTTTCTTGTTGTACACAGGTGCGTCTTGGGCAGTCATGGTCGCCAAGATAGGCCGTAGGTTGAAAGGTCACGTACCTTTGACCCCGATGCACAACGATGGTTCCCTGAACGGGCAATACGATGTGGTGGTTGTGGGCGGCGGAATCGTCGGAGCGGCCACCTTTTACAAGCTCCAAAAGCGCTTCCCGGATCGGCGCATGCTCTTGATTGACAAGATGCCGCGTCTGGCCGACCACCAAACCGGCAACAATTCCGGGGTCATCCACTCGGGCCTCTATTACAAGCCTGGGTCGTTGAAGGCGACCAACTGCGTGCAAGGGCGTCGCGAACTGGTGCAGTTCTGCAAGGAGCACGATGTGCCCCATGACGTGTGCGGCAAGGTGGTGGTGGCCGCAGACGAGTCCGAGCTGCCCATGCTCGAGAAGATCCACGGCATCGGCCAACAGAACGAGATCGAAAACCTCGAGCGCATCGACGCCAACCAGCTTCGCGAGATTGAACCCCACTGCAAAGGGGTGGCGGCCCTTTGGGTCGGGTGCACGGGCATTGTCGATTTCCGAAACGCGACCGAGAAAATGGCGGCAGCAGCCTTGGCCATCCAACCCAACAGCGAGATGCGGTTGGGGGAAGAAGTGGTGGACTTGGGGCCGGAAGGTGACGGCTCGGTCATCCGAACGCAGGCCGCGGGAGAGGCCAGAACCTACCACGCCGACAAAGTGGTGGTGTGCGCGGGGTTGCAAGCCGACCGCCTCGCCCGAAAAGACGGTGTGGCCTTGAAAGAACGCGTGGTCGGGTTCCGGGGCGATTACTACGAGCTCGAAGACCACGCCAAGCACAAGGTGCGCAACCTCATTTACCCCGTCCCCAACCCGGACTTCCCGTTCCTTGGCGTGCACTTCACGCGCATGACCAACGGAGAGATCGAATGCGGTCCCAACGCGGTCTTCACGTTCAAGCGCGAAGGCTACGGCAAGACCGACTTCGACTTGAAGGACACGATGGAGGCCCTGGGGTACGGCGGCACGTGGAAGCTGTTCTTCAACAACATGGCGTTTGGCATCAACGAGTACCGTCG
>WTJL01000076.1 GCA_011524845.1 Flavobacteriales bacterium
GCGTGCTCATTGGCGCGTTCATCGCAGCCAACTTCTTCTCGACAGACGCGCCCATTGCGCTCAGTGAATCGGCCATCGCGCGGTTCCATGAATTGGGCATTCAAGACTTGAACGGGCAACACCCCGCTGACATTTTCTCATGGGACCGTTTGAGTGACCCTCGCACCCTGCTCTTTGTGATTGTGGGAGGATTCTTGGTCGGCTTCGGCACGCGCTACGCGGGCGGATGCACGTCCGGGCACGCCATCATGGGTCTGAGCCATTTCCAGCTCCCCTCATTTGTGGCGGTGCTCGGCTTCTTCACGGGCGGACTCATCATGAGCTGGCTCATTCTTCCCCTCATCCTTACTTGAACGCTGCAGCCATGAAAAACCTCATTGCACTGGTGTTGGGCACGTTGTTTGGCCTGATCCTCGTCAAAGCGGAAGTCCTCTCGTGGTTCCGCATTCAAGAGATGTTTGCCTTCCAGAGCTTCCACATGTACGGCATCATTGGAAGCGCCGTCGGCGTGGGCGCGCTCAGCGTGTTCTTGATTCGCCGGCTGAAGGTCAAAAGCCTCGAAGGCAACGTGATCGAATTGAAAGACAAGGCTCCGCGCTACACGTCCGCCTACTTGGGCGGAACGGCGTTTGGGCTCGGTTGGGCCATGACGGGCGCGTGCCCGGGTCCGATGTACGCCTTGATTGGCAGCGGGACCACCATCATGGTGCTCGCCGTCGTGGCCGGGGTGCTGGGTGTCCTCACCTACGCCGCGCTTCGCGACAAACTCCCCCACTGAGGGAGCTTTCCTCTCCAGGGCCTGTGTGCCCTCAACGCACGACGAGGCGGCGGGTCACTCCTGTCGCCTCGTTTTGGATCAAGTACACCCCAGGTGCCATGTCGGCCGTGCGCAACACCGTGCCCTGCACCGTGCGTGACTGTTGGCCCGAGGCGGGGAAGATGCGCCACGTGGCCGAGGCGTCCTCACCCAACCTCACCTCGCAACCCGAGGTGGCAGGGTTGGGGAAGAGCGCGGCCAACGCACCAGGCTCGACGACCATGGTGGACGACGTGTCTTGTTCGCTTGGTGCAGAGCCTTGGTACCGCGCAAGGGTGGGAACCCCAAGCGTGGTGGACACTTCCATCCACGGCATGCCTCCGTCGCTCATCCACGTGTACGTGACCGTTTCCCGTTCGAACGCAAAACCTTGCTCCGCCAAATCGATGTACACGCTGTCGTCGCTCGTCACGGTGGACTTCAGGCGCAAGACCTCGTGCGAGGACCCGTCAGGGAGCAACAGGGTGCCGTAGCCGTCCACCACAGAAACACGCGTTTGGTCCACCACGTAGGTCAGCGTGGTGGGAACTTCGACCGTGTAGGCCGCGGTGGACTCCAACGTGGCGTCGACCGTGAGCGGCACAGGAAACACCTCGTCGATGTCGTCGAAGGGAATCGGAAGCTCAAACCCCGACACCGACAAGCCCACACCAATCTGGTTGTACGTGCCTCCAGCCGTTTGGTGGTAACCCACCACTTCTTCCAACTCGATGGGAATCTCCCCGCCCATGTTTCCCCCCAGGTCGCCCAAGTCAGGAACGTTCAGGAAGGTGTAAAAATGATCGGCTTGGTACTCGGGGTCAAACCCGTTGAAGACGAATTGAGCCGTGAACGGAGCGTCGGCGATGTCCTGCACCTCCACCACGGTGGAGTCGACCAAGTCCAGCTCCGAAAAATCCCAAACCCACCCAGGTCCAGCCGCATCGTAATCGAACAGCACGTCGGGCACCAAGTTCTGAAACGTGTAGGCCGTGCCTCCTTGGGGCAGGTCCCCCTCGTCGACGGTGATTTGGCCGTGTGCTTGGCTTGCCATCGTCCACGCCGCAAACGACGCCATGGCCGCGAAGAAAAAGTGCTGTTTCATCCCATGAAGGTACGGGGCATTGACCCTACTTTGGGTTCATGAGTTTAGGTCGTGTTCTTTTGAGTTTGTTGCTTCCTCCGCTTGCCGTGTACGATCGCGGGTGCGGATCCATTGTGATTGTCGCCATCCTCACCTGCTTTGGGTGGGTTCCTGGCGTCATTGGTGCCCTCGTCATCCTCAACAAGAACGACGCGACTTGACACAAAAAAGCCCCGCTTCATGCGAGGCTTTCTCTGTACCCGGGGTGGGAATCGAACCCACACTCCTTGCGGAACGCGAGTTTGAGTCGCGCGCGTCTACCAATTCCGCCACCCGGGCATCTCGGTAAGGAGGACCGCAAAAGTAGCGCAAGCTTCCCTTCCACGCAAAGCCTTCCGCTAACTTGTGCGCGGAATGGCACACAATCCCACTTCTGACGCTCCCGTCTTGGGAATTGCCTTGAGCACCATGGACGGCCGATTGGCCCAAAACCAAGGGCTCGTCGCCCAGATTGCAAAGCTCAAAGCGCATGTGGTGGTGGTCAACCAGCTGCGAACCGACGAAGGCCGGCTTTCCCTCGACTCGTTGGAGTGGTCCGAAGACCATGCCCAGATCGTCCACATGGACACCTTGGGGTTGAGCTTGTCCCGGAATGCGGCCATCGACGCCCTCCGCTCCCAGTGGGCTTTGTTGGCCGACGACGACATCACCCTCGACATCGAGGCGTTTTCCTCGTTGTCCCAACGCCTGAGCGATGCGGACGACTGGGACCGTGTCGGAGCGTTGGCGACCCGTTTGATGAAAGACCCGGACACCCCTTGGCGCAACGACGTCCAAGACCTCTCCGTCCTCGAAGGTCGCCGCCTTCCCAACCTGCGGCGCATCCAACGCATCAACAGCATGGAATTGGTGCTGAACGTTGCGGCGTTGCGGCGTTGGGACATTCGGTTCGACACGCAGTTTGGGTTGGGGGCCCCACCCACCAATGGTGGCGAGGAAGTGATGCTGATGGACAGCATCTTGAGACGCGGGGGTCGCATTGTGCCCGTCGAGTTGGCGCCTCGCCTGCACCCCGAAGAAAGTTCAGGTCAAGCCATCAACCCGGCGACGGCCTTCACCCAAGGCGCGGTGCACCGGCTTGTGTTTGGTCCCAGCCGATGGCCCGCGTTGTTCTTGGTCTATGCGCTCAAAAGGGTTCGCTCAGGCGAATGGAACCTTGTGGCGGATTACGCCAAGGGTGGGAAGTGGGCTTCTCGCCAAGCCTGAATCGCATCCGGCACAGGCAGTCCGTCCCCATTGTGCCAATCGGCCATTCCCATGTCGTCCAACACCCGTTCGCACGCGGCGCGGTCTTCCGAGGAGACCTTGTTCATCCAGCGCGCGGGGTTGGGAAGGGCGCTCGCCTTCGCAGACTTGGACACGAACGAGACCCGATGAGCGGCCGCCTGGACCTGTTGCTCGTTGGCCGTCACCATGCCCTTCCACGACGGGTGGGCTGACAGCTCTTGAACCGACGCCCAAGGATCCAACACCGACGATTCGTAGTGCAGAATGGGCATGATCGCAGGCGAGGCCGATCGCAACGCCACGTGCTGAAGCACCGCCCACACCGCCACCAACTGCGGCAACACCCCCTCTTCCCTCGCCACCCTGGTCAACCCATCCACGTGGGGGCCAAGGTGGTCCTCGACCCACGACGATTGGGTGAAAAACGCTTCCGGCGACCACGTCCAAAGCCAGTCAGAATGCGCCTGTTTGGACAAGGCCACGGCGATGGGGTGGCGCATGACGAGCGCGGGTGCCACGTCTGGATGCTCGGCGACGTTGGCAGCAATCAAGCCACACGCAAACACATCTTTCACGAGCAGCTTCCGCGCGCCAGCGGGGTTTCTCCCCACATTGTCACGGTCGGTGCGCTTGGTGATGTGCCGGCCACTGAACACCTCGGACTGCCAGGTCCTCCACTCCACCGGAAGCTCGCCCGGTCTGAAGTACGGATGGTCTGCTCCACCCTTCATCAGGGGGGCGTGCAACCGGTGCACCGGCTCGAACATCTCCCGCATGGTGGCGTCGGCGTTGAGCAAGGACGCCAGCCAGGTCGTGCCGCTGCGGCCTGAACCCACAAGCCATCCCACCCGCTCGGGCTGGGGCCGAAGGGCTTGGGTGGCCACTCGGAGGCCCAACTGAACCTCGCGCACATGTTCCTGCAACGTCATCGGAGTGCAAATTCGTTACTTTCAGCCGTCCATGCGAGCCACCGTCGTCATTCCTTGCTATCGCCCCGACGCCAACTTCGAGAAAACGTTGGCCGACCTGAACGCCCAAACCTCTGAGGAGTTCTGCGTCATTCTCGCTGACGACGGCAATCAACCCCCTCTGGCACCCCGCGTGGCAAAGACCCTGACGCGGCCCCACGAGATCGTCCGCTTTGACACCAACCGTGGCATTGTCGCTGGCCTCAACGCCTGCATTGCCGCTGCGTCCACCCCGTTCATCGTCCGGATGGACGCCGACGACCGCATGCCGCCGGACCGCATCGAACGTCAACTGTCCTTCATGGACGCCCACCCCGACGTGGGCGTCGCAGGCGCCGCCATGGCGGTGTTTGGATCGGGCATTCGGGTGTGGGCCAAACCCGCCGACCACGCCTCCATCCAAGCGTCTCTGTTGTGGGGACCTGCCCTGAACCACCCCACGGTGGTGGCCAAAACCACGGTCATGCAGGCCCACCCTTATCCCGAAGGGTTCCCCCTGGCTGAGGATTATGCCCTGTGGCTCCACATGGCCAGCGCCGGGGTGCGCATGGCCAACGATTCACAGGTGGCCGTGCACTACCGCATGGAGGGGCAAAACACCTCCCAGAACGGTGCCGAACGACGAGCCGCGCGCTACACAGACATGTTCAAACACGCCGTGTCCATCCTGCTCGGCGACGCCTCGGCACGCACCATGAGCTCTGGGGTCGACGCAGGATGCCACCATGTGCTGGCAGGCATGCCACCTCCACCGGAATGCCATCCCACGTTCCAAGACGTAGAGTCTCATGCGCACGCGCTCCGCGACGCCTTGGCTCAAGTCCACGAGCCGTGGGCGGACCAAGCCGCGCAAGACCTTCAGGTGCGTCTGGCGCGCGGTCAAGGCAAGGGCCGTTGGCACAAATTGGACGCCGTTTGGGCCTTGGGGCGACTCCGGGCGTCCGATTGGAGACAGCTGCTCAGTTCGGATCGCTGAGGCCCAACCAGGC
>WTJL01000056.1 GCA_011524845.1 Flavobacteriales bacterium
GGTTTGAAAATCTTCTCGCCGTGAACATGCACCAATGAACTCTCGTCAAAGAACCTCGTCCCCCCTTCTTCTTCGTTGTTCTTTCGGCTGGTCAAGTCGTTGAAGAGCGTTTCAAACTCCGGCGAGCCGGGGGCAGCGAACCCAAGAGGATCTGCGGCGACGTCGGCCAATCCCGCCGTCCCGTTGTTGGTCCACGCCTCGACCTGGTCGTGCCACAACTGGAGGTTGTTGGCGTTGTCGGCATACCACTGATCCTCGGCACCCTCTGGATAGCCGGCCACAGGCACCAAAGTGAAGATGTCGGGCGGCACAATCCACAAAGTGTCGTACCGGATGATTTCAAGCTGCGGGTAAGTCGCGTTGACCTGGGGCGCAATGCTGTCGATCCAGTAGCCGTAGTACACCTTGGACCAGTTGTAATCGCTTCGCAAGCTGTCCTGCATGCGCAAGGCCGTTGCGTATGGATCGTAGGAGTTGCCAGCGTCCTCGCTGGTGCGGTAGGCGCGGATGAACCAATCGCCCTTCTTGCGCAGCTCGACTTTGTGCTGGTAGAATTCAATGTCTCGCAGGCTGAAACGGTTGTCGCCTTGGTACACGGTGGTGCCACGGCCCATGTTGAATCCGTAAATCAGCTCAGGGCTCTCGTACTTCTTGTCCGGTTGCAACCGCCAGTGGCCGCTCAAGCTGACCTTGAGGTTGTCGGTGTTGTAATCCACCAAGTCAATCTCCTTGTAGCCCGTGCGGTAGATGGTGCCCAAACCACGTGCATTCACGCTGTTGTCGCCTGAGTAATCCAAGGGCGAGCTGTATTCGTCGCCGTAGATGTTCACCGCGTCGAAGCGACCGGGGTTGCTGGCGTCCACAAACGAGCCATCCACAGGACCGTAGTTGGTGGCTTCCCAATCGTAGGCCGAGAAGGCGAAGGCGTTGATTTTGTACGCAAACACGGCGTCGCCTTCGTCGTTTTCAAACACATCGGCCCAACGGAACCCCCATTCGTTGAGGTTGCGTTCTCCCATGCGGTACGACGCGCTCAAACCGTCGAAGACAAAGGGATCCTTGGTCTCCATGTTGATGACGCCGTTGAACGCGCCTGGGCCGAAGTACGCGGAGCTTGCACCCGCCACAATCTCGACCGTCTTCACGTCGAGGTCAGGCGCGCCAAGGAAGTTGCCAAGGGAGAAGTTCAACCCGGGGCTTTGGTTGTCCACCCCGTCGATGAGCTGCAGCGAACGCACAGGAGACGTGCTGTTGAACCCTCGGGTGTTCACGATTTTGAATCCGAGAGACGCCGAGGTCAAATCGACCCCTTTCAAGTTGCCAAGCCCTTCGTAGAAACTTCCGGTGGGGGCCTCCTTGATCGCCAAGGCGTCCATCGTTTCCACCGTCAACGGAGCCTGCTTCTGTTTGTCGCTGATGCGCTCGCCCACCACCTCTGCAGTTTCAATGAGGACTTGGTCGGGAATCAACTTGACGTCGATGCGTTGGTTGGCCTTGGTGACCTGCACCTGTTTGAGGCTGTAGCCAATGAAGCTGACGTTCAATGTCACGGGCAACGACGCCACGTTGATGCTGAACCGGCCGTCGAAATCGGTCATCACCCCTTGCGATGTGCCGTCCACCATGACACTGGCAGAAAACATCGGCTCGCCGGTGTCCCCGTCTTTGACGAATCCAACGAGGGTGGTTTGGGCCACCATAGCGGTGGACATGGCCCACAACACGAGCATCCATCCCGCCTTTCCGACGAAAGACGTGGTGCGTGCAGCGGGGATCAAAAAGGCATCAACAAAGCGCATGTGTGCAGGTTTGGTTCCGCAAGATGCGCAAAGTCCGTGCTTCCCTCCTGCCTTCGTGCAGAAGGTTGTCCACGGGACACACGAACAACTTGTGTGGAAATCAGCCCTCCTGGGCGACGATGCCCCACGATTCCGCGGGGTCCAACGCCACGTCCACGCGATCGCCTTGGCGCAACTTCCTCCGTCTCCGGCTCTCGTCTTCACCGTTGACGCGAATGAACCCTTCGTCGACCAACATTTTCGCTTCGCCCCCTGTGGCTGCGATGCCCGTGGCTTTCAAAAATTGAAGGAGGTCGATGTACTCCGTGTGAATGGGAAAAGTCGAATCGGACATCACCGCAAGGATGGGTAACTGGTGGGGTCCACCTCTCGAAGCACGTTGTACGCCGTCTCGACGATGTCTTCCACGCTTGGCTTGGAGAAATAGTCTCCGTCGCTGCCATACGCGGGCAGGTGGGGTTTGGACGCCAGCGTCTTGGCTTGTCCGTCCAAGAACCGCCACGCCCCCTGACGGTTCAAGACCTCGTCCAGCAAGTAAGCGGACGCCCCTCCAGACACGTCTTCGTCCACCACCAACAACCGGTTGGTTTTCTCCACGGACTTGGCCACGGCGCCGTCGAGGTCAAAGGGCAAGAGGGTTTGGGCGTCGATCAACTCCACTTCGATGCCCAATTCCGACAACCGCTCGCATGCCTCTTGGGCCAAATGCAAGGTGGATCCGTAGCTGAGCAGGGTCAAGTCTTCCCCCTCGCGCAGGGTCTCCGTGACCCCCAACGGCACGCGGAACGCACCGACGTTGTTGGGGAGTGGCTCCTTCTTGCGGTAACCGTTCAAGCATTCCACCACCAAGGCAGGCTCCTCGGCTTCGAGAAGGGTGTTGTACATCCCCGCCGCTTGGGTCATGTTGCGTGGCACGCACACGTGCATTCCTCGGATGGAGTGAACGATGGCCCCCATCGGCGAACCGCTGTGCCAAATGCCTTCCAGTCGGTGACCGCGGGTGCGGACGATGAGGGGCGCTTTTTGGCCACCCGCCGTGCGGTACCGAACCGTGGCGAGGTCGTCGCGCATGATTTGCAGGGCGTAGTAGATGTAGTCGAGGTACTGGATTTCTGCAATGGGACGCAGGCCGCGCATCGCCATGCCTATGCCCTGCCCCAGAATGGTGCATTCGCGGATGCCCGTGTCGCTGACGCGAACCTCCCCAAATTTTTCCTGCATGCCCTCCATCACCTGGTTCACCCCTCCGATGCCGCCCGTGTCTTCCCCAAACGTCAAGACGCGTGGATCGCGGGTGAACATCGCCTCGAAATTGCGTTGCAGGATTTGACGGCCATCGAGCTGCTCGGGCTCTGCGTCGTACGTGGCGGGGATGGCCGCGACGCGCAAGGCGCTGTCGGCCTCGTTGCTGTACAGCGTGCTGCTGTACCGCTTGTCGTTGTCACGGTCGAACGCCTCCAACCAGCGGCCCAAGGCCTCGCGAGATGGGGTGGCGTCTCCTGCCGTGTCGGCCAGGGTTCGGCGCACGGCTTGGGCCACTTCAGCGCGTCCGGCGTCGGCGTTGTTGCGCAACGCCTCGGCACGCGGCGCATCCAGCGGCGCCAACAGGTCGGCCGCCGAGATCCGCTCTTCGTCGAGGGAAGACCGGAACGATGCCCACGCCTCTTTTTGCTGGGCGCGGACTTCTTTTTTGGCCTCCTTGCGAAGGGCGTCCAATTCGTCTTGCGTCGCTGCCCCCTCTTTCACGAGGAACTCCGCCATTTGACGGATGCAGTCGTACTCTGTGGCCCACGCCAAGCGCTCCTCCGTCTTGTACCGCTCGTGCGACCCCGAGGTGCTGTGACCTTGGGGCTGGGTGACTTCTTCCACGTGCACCAACACAGGGACGTGGTCTTCACGGCAACGCTTCGCGGCGTCTTCGTAGGTGGCCACCAGGCTGGGGTAGTCCCATCCTTTGACGCGGTACATCACCAATCCGTTGGAGGCTTCTTCACGCTGAAACCCAGACAGGGCCGTGGAGATGCTCTCCTTCACCGTTTGGAATTTCTTGGGCACTGAAATGCCGTACCCGTCGTCCCAAACGCTCATCAGCATGGGCACCTCCAACACACACGCCGCATTCATCGCTTCCCAAAACAACCCCTCCGAGGTGCTGGCATCTCCGATGGTGCCCACAGCGATCTCGTTGCCTCCGTCGGTGAACGTCGTCATGCTCTCGGCGAGCTCCGGAAGGGCACGGAACACCTTGCTGGCCTGGGCCAATCCCACCAACCGCGGCATTTGCCCGCCGGTGGGACTGATGTCGGCCGAACTGTTGAAATCGGCCATCAGGTCCTTCCAAGATCCGTCCTCGTTCAAGGTTCGGGTGGCGAAGTGCCCACCCATCTGGCGGCCACCTGAGCTGGGGTCCGCCTCCACGTCTGCGTGGGCGTACAGGGCCGCGAAGTATTGCTGAACGTTCAGCAGACCGCGGGCCATCATGAAGGTTTGGTCTCGGTAGTAGCCCGAGCGCCAGTCGCCGGCGCGCACCACCTTGGCCAAGGCCACCTGCGCCATTTCCTTCCCGTCTCCAAAAATGCCAAACTTGGCCTTTCCTGTGAGCACCTCTTTGCGACCGAGAAGCGAGGCTTCACGGCTGACGCACATCAGTTTGTAGTCGGAGAGCAACGCTTCTCGAAAGCCTTGCACGTCTTGGGTCGTTGGAGTGGTGGAAGTTGCCGCCATGTGAGCACAAAAATACACAGGTCCTCTCCCCGCGCCCCAACTCGGAGCCACCACCTCACAATCAAGCCGTTACAGCCCTGCGTACGCCACGGCGATGCGCGCACCGACCCGCGCGTTGTGCTTGACCAAGGCCACATTGGCCGCCAAGCTTTGGCCGTCCGTCGATTCGGCAATGTGCTTCAGCAAAAACGGCGTGAGCGCCTTGCCCTCGACGCCCTGACGCTTGGCCTCAGCCAGCGCCTGCTCGGTCGCTGCAGCCGCGTCAAAGCCCATGTCTTCAGGCACGGGATTCGCCACCAACACACCGCCTTCAAGCCCTAGGCCCCACTTGGCCTTCAAAATCGACGCCACCTCCGCTGGGGTGTCCGCGCGATGCGCCACCGCCAATCCGCTCTTGGGTGTGAAGAAGGCTGGGAATTCCTCGGTGCCGTATCCGAGCACGGTGATGCCCTTGGTTTCGAGCACCTCCAGGGTCTTGGGCAAGTCGAGGATGGACTTCGCTCCAGCACTCACCACGGCCACGTCGTGCCGGGCCAATTCGTCCAAGTCTGCGCTGATGTCCCAGGTCTCGGCCACACCGCGGTGCACGCCGCCAATTCC
>WTJL01000062.1 GCA_011524845.1 Flavobacteriales bacterium
TGCAAAGGGTTTCGCCCCAAACAAACGCCGGTGACGTCGGATCCCACAACGTGTAACCACGTGCCTCAAACGTGTTGCGAATGCCGCCGCTTGGGAACGAAGAGGCGTCGGGTTCTTGCTGCACGAGCAACGACCCGTCGAACTTTTCAATCGCACGACCGTCTGACGTGGGCGAAATGAAGCTGTCGTGCTTCTCCGCCGTGCTTCCGGTCAAGGGTTGGAACCAGTGCGTGTAGTGCGTCGCGCCACGGCTGATGGCCCACTCCTTCATCGCAGATGCGGTTTGGTCTGCCACCTTGCGGCTGATGGGCGTCCCCTTCTCCATGGCCTCCACGATGCCTTCGTAGGCTTCGTCAGGCAGGTAAGAACGCATCACGTGCAGGTTGAACACGTTTTCACCGAAGTACTCGGAAATCTTGTTGGCCGGACGAGGCTGGTGGTTGGGCACGCGGTCCAACACTTCGTGCAGGGCTTGTTGACGGTTGAGGCTCATGGCGTAAAATTTTGGGCAAAATTACACCACCCCCTCCCCGAACAAGGGGTCTTGCCCGAAAAAACATCAAAAATTCATCAACACCCCCTCCACAATGAGGGGGTCGCTGCCAAAAACAGGTGTTTTTATGCAAACACCCCTCCAAAATCACTCCTTCACCACCCAGCGCGTCCAGACTTGATCTTCTTGACGCACCACGACCACCAACGTGCCCGAAGGCCAACCACTGGCGTCCAAGATGGATTGCCGCCCGGCCTGCGCTTGCCACACCCCTTGGTCGATCAACTGTCCTTGGACGTTGTGGATGCGCCACTCCGCCTCTCCAGAGAATCCAGCAGGAAGCAACGTGAGTTGGTCTTGCATGGGGTTGGGGAACACAGAAAGGTCTCCTGCAGTGGCTGGCAATTCCTCCACCTCACTGTACAGGTTGGTCGCGAAGTAGAAGGCCTGGGAAATGGACTTTCCGAAGTCGGATTCAAAAATGTGGAAGTTGCCGCCGGCGACCTTCTTCAAGCGCACGTACCCTGAGCCGTCGTTGTTGGCCCAAAAATCCATGCCGTCGTCACCGCTGTCGTTCACGATGAATCGGTAGCAGCCCTGGTTCAGCACCAAGGTGTCACGGAACGTGGTGTTGGCTGAGCTGTAGCTCCGCGCCCAGTAGAGACTTCCATCGGCGCGGCGAATCTCCACGGTCGTTTCGCTGGGCACGTTGTTGGTCTTGGTCCACACAATGATGCGGTTGTCGTCCAAATCGTTGTACTGCCACGTCGGAGGCCGGCGGAACGTGGTGGACATCCAGCCATTGGAAGGGTCCTCATCCAAGTCACCGGACACGTCTCCACGCACTTCAAACCGAAGCACCTCCTCGTCGTCTCCCACGAAGTAAGGTGTCGCGTCGTAGGGCAACTCCACATCCCGCGTGTCCAAGAACGCAAGCGGATCTTCGAGGGCGATCGTTTCCGTCACCAATTCCTCGCCGGTGATGCCGTACGAGAAGGTCACGGACGTCAACGGCTCAGAACCTGTGTTCCGAATCCGGACGACGGGGTTTTCACACACTGGATTCAAACGCGACAACAATTTGTCGTCGTTGGGCGCCAGAATGTCCATCACTTCGACGTCGTGGGCCATGTTGGCTGCGCCGTATCCGATGATTTGGCCTTCCATGCGGTAGTTGCCGTACGGATCGTACGTCACGTCGTACTCCACCGTGAAGCTGTCTTGTCCTGCTACAAGGGGTGTCAATTCCAAATCTTCGGTGCGCACCGGTGCCCCTGGACACCAACCCGCGCGGTCGTAGATCCACGTTCCGCCCTGGGGGTACAAGGGATTGTCGGCGCACTCCTGCATGATCTCCCAACTCCATTGCTGCGTGTCGTTCACTTTCACGCTGTGCGTGTTGTAGCAGAATTCTGCACAGTTGTTTCCCTGACCGAAGTCGTGCCCACTCGCACGCGTTTTCAACCGCCACATTTCTTCGCCGTCTTCAGGCGTGTAGGTTTGGGGCAAAATGGTGGCGTCCCAGTTGCTGAGGTAGTGGGTCCCCTTCCAGAAAGCGGTCACGTTTTCGACATCCCGAGGTGGCGTCCCTTCGATGAAGGCAAACTTCAAGTCGAGCAGTTCCTGCCAGTTGCCGCACTGCAACTCCACACTGTCCTTCAGCAGGGGGGCGTAATCTGTGACATCGAACACCCACGCCCACCCGTCGGGACCAAGCGTCAAGTTGATGCCATAGGGTGTGATGTAGCGGGCGATCTCATACCGATCGATGATCTCAAAAGGTTCGGACCAGTAATCGAGGTCCTCGTTGTTGTACGCGACGGCCTCGCCTGACAAGCTGTACGTGGCCAACGTGTCTCCCCACTCCATGGTGGTGCTCGTGACCAAATCGGCCGGCCAGCCGTAGTGAAGGTCGGTCCACACCACGCCATTTCCTTCCACTTCCCAAGAGGTGACGGACATGGGAGGCACGGGGATGACATCCGCCCAGAGGGCTTCTCCCACGGCCATCAGAGGCTCCGCTCCGCCTTCCAAAATCAAGGCTGGGCGATGCGCAGCAGGCACCGCATCCAAGAAGGCCTCACGCGGAGAGAACATGCGGCGTCCGGCATCTCCGTGCAGCCAACCGGCCAAAGGACCTTGGTTGGTCGCCTCGCCATCTTGGCCGTCCATGTTGATGACGCCGCGCAAATCGTCGGCGTGCGGGTGCTCCAACAAGGCGTCGAGGGAGGCGTGGTTCATCCACGCAGACAACGTCGGCCCGGTCAACGCCGCGTCCCAAATGCGGAACGCCGCCACATCGCCGTAGTAATCCACGTCGCCGTAAGCGGACCCGCCAAGGTTCATGCGCACAATTTCTCCAATGAGGTTGTCTTTGCCCGTGCCGGTCAACCAAAGCTGCCCGTTGACGAACATCTTCATGACGCCCGTTTCCGCATTCTTGGTGAAGGCCCAGTGGACCCACTTCCCTTCCAAAATGCCTTCGCCCGCGCCTTGCTCGATGCGGTCGTATCCGCCATCGAATCCACAGTCCCAGTACACGGCGCTGTTGCTCCATGGGACGTGCACGTTCACTTCGCGTTGGTTGAACGCGTTGACGCCCTCGAAAAGCGTGGTGTTGGTGGGCAGCACTGCGGCATCTCCACGCAACCAACACTCCAACGTGATGGTCGTGTCCACCCCCAACAACGCGACAGGATCGATCTCCATGCGGTCGTTTCCATCCATGCGCACAAATTGAGGCGCGCCGGCAGCCGAGGGGTCGCAGGTTTGGGCCAAGGTGTCGGGGACAATGAAGGTTTGGATGTCCAAACCGCTGCCCTCAGACATGTTCACTCCGTCCAAGGCCAAATCCACCAAGAGGTTCATGTCCGCTTCGCGCGTCAACGGCTGGCCAAAGTCCACGTCCCAAGACGGCGACATGTCACCGACCGCCAACGGACCATCGGCGAGGGTCGTCCAACCAGACGTCACCACGCCACTCAAGGCCGTGGTGGAGGTCCATCGAACGCGCAACGTGGCGCGATCCACCGACGCGGCGCCCAAGTTCCCCGCGCGTGGAAGCGACATGCGCCACGCCGAGTCGCCCACGAGCCAACCCAAGGAATCGAGTTCCTCCGCAGACCAAAGCCACTGATGGCGGACTTGGTCTTCCAAGGTGGTCGACGCCAAGTCGTTCATGGGCACGCCCGCAAGCTGCGACCACGTTGTTGAGCCGTCGACAAATTCATGCGTCGTGGTGGCCAACATGCGCCACACCGTGTCCACGGGGGCACCTCCTTCGGGCTGCAAAATCAACGAGGCCTCTTCAAAGCTCGCGTCGTTCAGGAGGTACTGAGGGTGAGACAAGGCGGTGCTGTCGTACAGCCCCGTGTGGTCGAAGAGGTAGTTGTACGTGAGGTAGTCCCACTCCCCGCATGGAAATCCCAAGTTGCCTGCGGTGCCGTCTTCGAAGCACTTCAAGCGGTGGTACATCAGAATCTTGCGGTACGTGGTGTCTTCTTGGCTTGGAAATTCAAACCAACGACGGCCGGGGCTGTCGTAGGCGGTGGCGGGGTTGTTTTGGGCTTCCCACGTGTAGGTCTGCACCCATGTGGTGTCGCCTGGATCCGCTTGGGAAGTTGTCGTCCATCCCAAGAAAAAGGCCAAAATCAAAGAGAGTCGTACGCACTGCATGATGGAGGTGATTTGGACCCCCAAAATAGCGCGCTCAAAACGAACCGCAGGGATGCTGCAGCAACGTCTTGACAATCAAAGGGATTGAATTCAGACGTCCCGGCGGCCCGGGTAAGATTGCAATGCCGCGGCGAGGCAAGCCACTGCTCGTTCAATCCATTCCACGTCCAAGACGTAGGCAATGCGAACCTGTCTGGTGCCCGCACCCGGCGTCGCGTAGAACCCCGTCGCAGGCGCCATCATGACGGTGTCTCCTTCCAAGTCGAAATGCTCGAGCATCCACTGGCAAAACGCGTCTGCGTTGTCGATGGGCAGTTCGCAGACGGCGTAAAACGCCCCTCCCGGGGTCGGCACTTGGACACCAGGGATGGCGCGCAACCCTTCCACCAGTGCGTTGCGTCGCGCCACGTAGGTGTTCCGAACCTCCTCGAAGTACTTAGCCGAGGTGTCCAAAGCCGCTTCGGACGCCACCTGCGCCAGCGTTGGAGGGGACAGTCTCGCCATGGCAAACTTCATCGCAGCCTTCCGCACGGCGCGGTTTTTGGTGACCATCGCGCCAATGCGCGCGCCACACATGCTGTACCGCTTGGACACGCTGTCGACGAGCACCACGTTGTCTTCAAGGCCAGGAAGCTGCATCACCGATTTGGGCTTGGCGCCGTCGTAGCAAAATTCGCGGTAGACCTCGTCAGCAAACAGATAGAGGTCGTGGTCTTTCACCAGCTGAGCCAATGCATCGAGGGCCTCAGGCGCGTACACCGTCCCGGTCGGGTTGCCAGGGTTGCACAACAGAATGGCCTTGGTCTTGTCGTTGACCTTGGCCGCAAAATCCTCGATGGGCGGCAAGGCAAATCCTTGGTCGATGTGGGCCGTGACGGGCACCACCTCCACGCCAGCCATTTGGG
>WTJL01000155.1 GCA_011524845.1 Flavobacteriales bacterium
GTTGCGGAAGGCAAGTTGAATTGCCAACTGTACCAACGCAGTGCCGACACCTTCCTCGGGGTGCCTTTCAACATCGCGTCATACGCGTTGCTGACGATGATGGTCGCCCAAGTGGTAGGGTTGGAGCCAGGTGAATTCGTCCACACGTTTGGTGACGTGCACTTGTACCTCAACCACGTGGACCAAGCGCGTGAGCAATTGACACGCGAACCACGGCCTTTGCCACAAATGCGGATCAATCCCGAGGTGAAGGACCTGTTTGCGTTCACGTACGACGACTTCGAACTGGTCAACTACGATCCCCACCCGCACATCAAAGCCGCGGTCAGCGTTTAATCCCAGCATCCACATGCGCATCAGCACCATCGCCGCCGTGGCCACCAATGGGGTCATCGGAAAGGACAACGACCTGGTGTGGTCGTTGCCGACAGACATGCGGTTCTTCATGGACACCACGGCAGGTCACGTGGTCATCACCGGGCGGAAGAACTACGAAAGCATCCCGGAGAAATACCGGCCACTGAAGGGACGAACCAACATCGTCATCACCCGAAACAAGGACTACAAGGCGGAAGGCGCCATTGTCGTCCACGACCTTCGAGACGCCCTTGACAAGGCTCATGCGCTGGGCGAAACCGAATGTTTCATCATCGGCGGGGGCCAAATCTACAAGCAGGCGTTGGTGGGGAACATGGTCGACACCCAATACATCACCCACGTCGAGGCGGCCCCTGAAGGGGACGCGTTCTATCCCAACGACGCGTGGAAAGGTTGGGGAGCTGAGGAATTGCGAACCCACAACGCGGACGACAAGCACGACCATGCGTACGTCATCAAGCGCTACGAACGCCCGTCCGAATGAACGACATCGCCCTAGGCATCACCCACATCACGGATTGGCAGGGGTACGACCACATGTTGTACTTGCTCGCGCTTGTGGCCCGGTACGATTTGCGTCATGCCGGCAAGGCTGCGTTGTTGGCCACGGCGTTCACGGTGGGGCACAGCCTCACCTTGGCGGTGGCCTCCCTGGACCTGTTTCGCGTTCCGGGCAACTGGGTGGAGTTCCTGATTCCGGTGACCATCCTTGTGACGGCGTTGTGGAGCCTGCGCAGCGGCGAGGGCTCCGCCCAAACGCGTCGCCGCACCTACGCCATGGCCGCTGTGTTTGGGCTGATTCACGGCTTGGGATTCAGTTCGTTTTTCCGCATTTCAAGGGATGAAACGGCTGGCTTCATCGGAGGCTTGTTTCGGTTCAATCTCGGAGTGGAGATTGGCCAGCTCGTGATTGTCGCGGTGCTGTTGGCCATGGCGAGTTTGCTTCGGGCGGCCAAAGTCTCTGAGCGGGATCAACAGCTGTTCGTGTGCGGAGGCGCGGTGTTCTTGTCGCTCGTGATGGCCCTTGAACGTCTGCCTTGGTGAAGCACCTGCTGATGGCCCTGGTGCGTGGTTACCAACTTTTCTTGAGCCCTTGGCTGGGGTCCAATTGCAGGCACGACCCCACGTGCAGCCGATACGCGATGGAAGCATTGGAGACTTGGGGAGCGTGGAAGGGCTTGAGGTTGACCATCCGGCGGGTGTCGCGCTGTCACCCATGGGGGACGCAAGGGCATGACCCGGTGCCGCAGCCTGAAGAATGGAACCGTTCGAGCTCTCCCGACGCATCGTAATTTTCAGACATGAAGTGGACACACACATTCCGTACTTGGACGCGCCTCGGTGGTGCCTTGATGTTGACCCTGGTGGTGCTGGCTGGATGCCACTCGCACGAGGACAGCGAGACCATGAAAGAGGCGCGTGCCTTGAATGCCGAGACGACAGAGGTTGGACGAAAGTTTCACCAGCGCTTGGACATGATCCGCGAAGACCTTCAAGCGCAATTGGCAGGCAATCCTGACGGACTCGAGGAGTTGTTCTCTCGGGCCATCGCGACATTGGACGACTTGGACGCCCGCTACGAAACGTGGATGTCCAATCAGATTCTGTTGCCCGGCCAAACGTGCAACCACGACCACGCCGATGGCGAACACCACCACCATCACAAATCCATGGACGATTTGTCCGACGCCGACCATTTGGCTCTTCAACAGGCCATTCGGGCAGAACTCGATGGATTGGTGAACGAATTGAATTCCTTGAAGCCCTGAGCATGGCCTACGATTTGTCGCAACGTCCGCGCCGCAACCGGAGCTCGGCTGCCGTGAGAGGCTTGGTGAGGGAAACCCATCTGACGCCGGAGCATCTCATTTACCCCTTGTTTGTGTTGGACGGCGCCTCCCGTCGAGAGCCCATCGTGTCCATGCCTGGGGTGGACCGGGTGACGGAGGACCACGCCTTGAAGGAGGTGGAGCAATGCCTTGAGCTGGGGGTGTCTTCCTTCGTGCTGTTCCCCGCGGTGGACGAGTCCCTGAAGGACGCCCACGCCACGTACGGGGTGTCTCGGGACAATTTCTACCTGCGCCTCGCACGCGCCATCAAGGACCGGTTTCCTGAAGCGTGGCTGATGAGCGACGTGGCCATGGACCCCTACAGTTCCGACGGTCACGATGGCGTGGTGAAGGATGGCCGCATCGTCAACGACCTCACGCTCCCCATTTTGGCCGAGATGGCCGTGGTGCAAGCGGAGGCGGGCTTTGACAGCATCGGGCCCTCGGACATGATGGATGGACGGGTGGGGGTGATCCGTGACGCGCTGGATGAAGCGGGGCACACGGACACCGCGATTTTGAGCTACACGGCGAAATACGCGAGTGCCTTCTATGGGCCTTTCCGCGACGCTTTGGAGAGTGCGCCTAAGCACGGAGACAAGAAGACCTACCAGATGGACCCTGCCAACCGTCGCGAAGCGCTACGCGAGGCGGATTTGGACATGATGGAAGGGGCCGACATGTTGATGGTCAAGCCCGCGTTGTGCTATTTGGATGTCATCATGGCGCTGAAGGAATACAGCGACCGTCCCATTGCGGCGTACAACGTCAGCGGCGAGTACGCCATGCTGAAGGCGGCCGCTGAGAAGGGTTGGATCGACTACGACAAGGCCATGCCGGAAATGCTGTTGAGCATCCACCGCGCGGGAGCCGATGTGATTTTGACCTACTTCGCGAAAGAATTCGCGCAACACTTCAAGACCCTGCACGGATGATCCGTCGTACCCTTCTTCTTTTGGCCGTGCTCGCCACGTGCACTGCCCAAGCTCAGGTGACCAACGTCCGACTCGACGTTTGGGATGGAAAGGGCTACCAGCCCTGTGAGCCCAGCATTGCCATGGATCCCAACGACGCCAATGTGGTGGTGGCGGGCAGCATTTTGGACAACGTCTACCGATCGGAGGATGGCGGCCAAACGTGGGAAAGCGACAAACTCACCTCGCCTCTCGGCGTGTTTGGCGATCCTTGTGTGGTCTCCAGTCCGACGGGCGATTTTTATTTCCTGCACTTGAGCGATCCGGAAGGCTTGGGATGGCGCAGCGACGCGTTGCTGGACAGGATCGTGTGTCAGCGTTCCAAGGACGGAGGCCAAACATGGTCCAAAGGCGGTGGCATGGGCCACACGCCCCCCAAGGATCAGGACAAGGAATGGGCGGTGGTGGACGCCGCGGGCGAGCACATCCACGCGTGCTGGACGCAGTTTGACGCTTACGGAAGCAAGGAGCCAGGCGACAGCACGACCATTCTGTGCAGTTTCGCCAACGCCAAAGGCAAGAAGTGGTCTGAGCCGGTTCGCGTGAGCGACAAGGCGGGAGACTGCATCGACAGCGACGACACGGCCGAAGGCGCAGTCCCAGCGGTCGGCGTGAATGGAGAAATTTTTGTGGCATGGGCCCTTGGCCCTTGGATTTACTTCGACAAGAGCCTGGACGGAGGCCAAACCTGGGGCCAAGACCGCATCGTGGCGGACATCGTCGGGGGCTGGGACCAAACCATTCCCGGCATTGGACGGGTCAACGGCATGCCGGTCACGTGTGTGGACACCAGCAACGGACCCCACCGGGGCCGCATCTACATCAACTGGACCGACACCCGCAACGGCGACACGGACGTTTGGGTGACCTACTCTGACGACGCAGGAGAAACCTGGTCGACGACCCGCCGCGTGAACACCGACGGCGCCGACCGAGACCAATTCTTCACTTGGATGACCGTCGACCCTGTGAGGGGAGACGTCCATGTGGTGTTCTACGACCGCAGTCACAACGACACCCGCGAGGACCGATCGACCCACGTGGTGGTAGCGTCCAGCATCGACGGCGGGGACACCTGGACCAACCAGACCGTCTCCGAGTCTCCGTTTGTCCCAGAAGGCCAAGTGTTCTTTGGGGACTACAACAACATTGCTGCGGTGGACGGCCATGTGCGGCCGATCTGGACCCGCGAAGACGTGGGGGTGCTGAGCGTGTGGACCGCGCTTCTCGACTTGGATTGAGTCCAAGCCATCCCCGCAAGGGTCTTTAAAGTGCGGCGTAAGCGTCGCGGAGCAGCTGCGCAGTGTCCGCCAACTCGTCCTGGGTGACGCTCATCTTGGGACGTTCAAAATTGATGTCCGACACGGCGTTCAACGGGATCAAGTGCACGTGCGCGTGGGGCACTTCGAGCCCGATGACGGCTTGGCCCACGCGATGGCAAGGGATGACCGCTTCCATGGCCAAGGCCACTTTTTGGCTGAAGATGTGGAGGTCTCCCAACAAGGCAGGGTCCAGGTCCCACACCCGGTCGACTTCCTGTTTGGGAATCACGAGGGTGTGCCCTTTCGCCAAGGGCATGATGTCGAGAAAGGCGAGGAACCGGTCGTCCTCAGCCACTCTGTGACAAGGAATGTCTCCTGCCACGATTTTGCTAAAGATGGAGGCCATCAGCGTGAGATCTCCAAAATCTCGAAGGGAATGACCCCTGCAGGCACAGACACTTCAGCAATGTCGCCCACGGCTTTGCCCAGCAGCCCTTTTCCAATGGGACTGTCGACGGAAATCTTCTTTTCCGCGAGGTTGGCCTCGTTCTCGGCCACCAGCGTGTAGGT
>WTJL01000128.1 GCA_011524845.1 Flavobacteriales bacterium
AGAAGAACATCACCTTCTACACCGAAGCGACCAAGAACTGGTTCACCAACACGGCGGTCAACTTCATTGGAAACCGTCGCCGTTTCTACGTCCTGAGCGGTCTTGTTGTTGCTGCGGGCATCGCGTCCCTCACGACCAAAGGCTTGAACTACGGCGTGGAATTCTCCGGCGGAACCACGTTTGACGTGAGCTTCGAGGAAGCTGTGGACGCGGAAGCGGTTCGCGGAGCCTTGGCCACGGCCTTCACGGAGGATGGCGTTCCCGGCAACCCCTTGGTTCAAACCAAAGACTCTCCAGAAAAGCTTCGCATCATGACCAACTTCATGATCGACAGCGAAGCGGAAGACGTGGACGAGCAGATCAACGCGGCGTTGGCCAGCGGTTTGGGCTCTTTGGGCACAGACTACAGCGTGGACATGTACAACAAGGTGGACAGCACCATCTCGGACGACTTCCGCAGCGGTGCACAGAACGCCACCATTTTCTCCCTCCTGATCATCTTCTTGTACATCTTCTTCCGATTCCGGAAGTGGCAGTACGGATTGGGCGCACTCATTGCGATGGTGCACGACGTCATTGTGGTGCTCGCGGTCTTCTCCATCTTCTGGGGTGTTCTCCCCTTCACCATGGAGATCGACCAGGCCTTCATTGCCGCGATTTTGACGGTCATTGGTTACTCCATCAACGACACAGTGGTGGTGTTTGACCGCATTCGTGAGTACGTCGGTTTGTACGGCAACAAGAAGGGAGAAGAGGAGCTCATGAACAGCGCCTTGAACAGCACATTGAGCCGTACCATCAACACCTCACTCTCGACGTTTGTCGTGTTGTTGACGATCTTCCTCTTTGGCGGCGACAACATCAAAGGCTTCGTGTTTGCCTTGATGGTGGGTGTGGTTGTGGGTACCTACAGCTCCATTTTCATCGCGACGCCAAGCGTGCTTGATTTCAGCAAGCGCCTCGCGAAGTAAGACCTCAACAGGGGCACAAAACCCTCCCCTAAGAGGTTGATTGACAAAACAAAAGCCACCCCGATTGGGGTGGCTTTTTTCTTGCAGCATCTCCCGTCTCAACGCCTCTTTTGAAGGTCGTTCGTCGATGGATTTTAATCGTTCGTGTGGAATAATGGAACTTTCGTTGGTGTTTTTTCGTATTTTGTCGAGTTATAAAGACGAAACACGAGCCCATGGACTGTTTGTTCCTCCGCGATTCACGTTCTCCCCTCTCCCCCGAGACTCGGAATCACTTCCTGCCCGCCGCCCGCATCGCCATGCTTTTGCTTGGCGCGTTCTTGACCATGAGTCAAGCCAACACGGCGTTTGCCACACCTGGCTGCACCATTGTTGGCGCGTGCAACTACGACCCTGACGCCACGTCCAACGACGGCTCTTGCGACTTCACGTCTTGCCTGGTGTTTGGGTGCACCAACCCTTCGGCGTGCAACTTCGATCCCGAGGCAGACTACAGCGATGGCTCATGCGAATACGTTTCATGCGCGGGCTGCATGAACGAAGCCGCATGCGACTACGATCCCGATGCCACATTGGCGGCCACATGCACCGACTTTTCGTCTTGTTACGGTTGCACGGACGCCACTGCCCCCAACTTCGATCCCAGCGCCACCCTCGACGACGGCTCGTGCGAGGTTGTCGGTTGCACCATCGTGGGGGCTTGCAACTTTGACCCCAACGCCAACACGGACGATGGGTCGTGTGACTTCTTTTCTTGCCTGCCAAGCGGCTGCTTGAACCAGGGTGCGTGCAACTACGACCCCGCCGCCATCATCAACGACGGGTCCTGCGAATTCCCTGAGTCGGGATACGACTGTGACGGAAATTGCTTGGCCGACACCGACGGAGACGGCGTGTGCGACGCCAACGAAGTCGAAGGATGCACCGACAGCGATGCGCTCAATTACGACGCGGATGCCACCGACGACGACGGTTCTTGCATTGCCGCCATTGAGGGTTGTCAAGATCCCACGGCATGCAACTACAACCCCCTCGCCAACGTCGGCGACGACAGCTGCGAATTCACGTCTTGTGCCGGTTGCTTGAGCGCCTCGGCGTGCAACTACGACCCCACGGCGGTCTACCCTGCAACATGTGAATTCCCAGAAGTTGGATACGATTGCGACGGCGTTTGCCTCGTGGACAACGACGGAGATGGCGTATGTGATCCCTTTGAAATCCCCGGTTGCACCAATCCTGAGGCCTGCAACTACGACGAAGGCGCCACCGAATTGGATGGCTCTTGCGACTTCGACACGTGCGCAGGTTGCACCAACCCATTTGGCTGCAACTACGACCCCAACGCCACCATTGACGATGGAAGCTGCGACTACTTCTCGTGCATCACTTTTGGTTGCACCAACGAAGCTGCCTGCAACTACGACGCAGAAGCGACCTACGAAGACGGAAGCTGTGAATTCACCAGCTGCGCGGGTTGCACCAACCCGTTGGCCTGCGACTACGACCCTGAGGCCACGATCAGCGCACAGTGTTTGGATTTCACGTCATGCGTGGGATGTACGGACCCCGATGCCGACAACTACGACCCTGAAGCGACCCAAGACAACGGCAACTGCCTGTTCTTGGGTTGTACGGTTTCTGTGGCGTGCAACTACGACGCCACGGCGAACTCAGACGACGGAAGCTGTGAATACGAAAGCTGTGCCGGTTGTTTGAACCCCATCGCCTGCAACTACGACCCTGACGCGGTGTTGTCCGGTGACTGTGAATTTGCCGAAAACGGCTACGATTGCGACGGCAACTGCTTGGCCGACACCGACGGTGACGGCATTTGCGATCCTTTTGAAGTGCTGGGGTGCACCAATCCTGAGGCCGTCAACTTCGACAGCGACGCCACGGACGACGACGGCTCGTGCTTCATTTTGACAGAAGGCTGCATCGACCCCTCGGCCTGCAACTACGACGAGAATGTAAACACCGACGACGGCTCTTGTGAATTCACGTCCTGCGCGGGTTGTTTGAACGAAAACGCGTGCAACTACGACCCAACGGCGGTCTACCCTGCGGCCTGCGAATTCCCGGAATACGCCTACAACTGTGACGGTTCTTGCATTGCAGACAACGACGGAGACGGCATTTGCAACCCCTTCGAGGTCCCTGGCTGTACGGCCGCAGATGCGTGCAACTACGATCCCGAAGCCACGGACGACGATGGTTCATGCGATTTCATCACTTGCAATGTTCCTGGTTGCACCAACCCGTTTGCGTGCAACTACGATCCTGAGGCGGTGATCAACGACGGGTCTTGTGACTTCTTGAGCTGTTTGGCCTTTGGATGCACAAACCCCTCCGCGTGCAACTACGATCCCGACGCCACGTACAACGACGGCTCGTGCGAATACTCTACCTGTGCGGGTTGCACCAACCCTCTTGCGTGTGATTACGACCCTGACGCGACCATCGCTGCGGGTTGCATGGATTACTCCTCGTGCTATGGTTGCACCGACGCCGGAGCCTCCAACTTCGACGCTGACGCGACATTCGACGATGGCACGTGTCAGTTCCCAGGCTGTACCGTCGAAGGCGCCTGCAACTACGATCCCAGCGCCAACTTCAACGACGGATCCTGCGACTTCTTCTCCTGCTTGGTGGAAGGATGTTTGGTGGAAACCGCCTGCAACTATGACCCCGAAGCCCAATTACCAGGGGAATGCACCTACCCTGAAGCCGGCTACGATTGCGACGGAAACTGCCTCGTCGACACCGACGGTGACGGTGTGTGCGACCCCTTCGAAATCTCTGGATGTACCGACCCCAGCGCCCTCAACTTCGATGCTGAAGCCACGGAAGACAACGGGTCCTGCATCTTGCCTGTGGAGGGTTGCACGGACAGTTCTGCCTGCAACTACGACGTGACCGCCAACGTGGACGATGGGTCTTGTGAATTCGAGTCATGCGTGGGTTGCTTGGCCCCCACTGCTTGCAACTACGATGAGAACGCCATCTATCCTGGAGAGTGTGAATACCCTGAATCAGGATACGACTGTGACGGAAACTGCCTCAGCGACTTCGACGGAGACGGCGTTTGTGATCCCTTCGAAGTGTTGGGATGCGACGATCCCAACTCCATCAACTACGATCCCAACGCCACGCAAGACGATGGGTCCTGCATCCCCATTGTGGAAGGATGTACGAATGCAGATGCTTGCAACTACAACGCCGATGCCAACGTGGACGACGGCAGTTGTGACTTTGACAGCTGCGTGGGCTGTTTGAGCCCCACGGCGTGCAACTACGACCCTGACGCCACCGTCGCCGGAGAATGCATTTTCCCCGAACTCGGTTACGGCTGTGATGGAGAGTGCTTGGAAGACACCGACGGCGATGGCGTATGTGACCTCTTCGAGGTGGCGGGCTGTACCGACCCCGAGGCGTGCAACTACGACCCCGAGGCGACCGACGACAACGGCTCCTGCTTCACTGCCCTTGACGGCTACGACTGCGAAGGCAACTGCTTGAGTGACCAAGACAACGATGGCATTTGCGATCCCTTCGAATTGCCTCCAGTGTTGACGCTCCCTGCCGACACCTTGGCAGAGTGTGGGTCAGACTTGCCAGCGGCCACAGCCACAGGCGGATGCTCTGAGCCGGTCATCACATTCGAGGACAACATCATCCCCGGCAACTGCGACGGCAACTACACGGTGTTGCGCACTTGGACAGCTTCTGACAACTGCGGAAACAGCACTTCCAAGACCCAAACCATCATCTTCCAGGACACCACAGCTCCTGTGGTGACGGCTCCTGAGGACTTCACAGTGGAGTGCTCTGAGGACATTGTGTTGGAAGAGGCCACGGCAACAGACGTCTGCAGTTCCTTCACCATCGAAGAAACGTCGGTGACCACCCCAGGCGACGCGGCCGGAAACTACACCATCGTTCGCACGTTCACCGCGACCGACGACTGTGGCAACAGCTCTTCGGCCACGCAGACCATCAC
>WTJL01000221.1 GCA_011524845.1 Flavobacteriales bacterium
GTACTTCACGTTCAACAGCGCGAACTACAACACGTTCTACTTCAACACGACGAACCTCACCAACGAGTCTGTTGGTTTCGCAATGTTGAGCGGAAGCACGTGTGACGACCTCGGTCCATTCGTGGGTTGTGTGGTGACCGGCACTTGTGCTGGTTCTGTGGAAGGCTTCTTGCCCAACCTCGACCCCAACACCGACTACTACTTCGTGGTGTGGACGGACGACCAGAGCACTTGCGGTGAATTCGAGTTCACGACCACGGGTATCATCCTCGGTTGCACGGACTCTACGGCCAACAACTACAACCCTGAAGCCAACCAAGACGACGGTTCTTGTGACTTCTTGGGCGTGACTGCGGCCAACGACGCTTGTGAAGACGCGATTGCCCTCGAGTGCAACGCTGTGACTTCTGGTTCTACAGGTGGTTCTACCAACATTGGTGCCCCATTGAACGTGGACGGTTGTGAAGCTGCTCCTGGCGCTGGTGTGTGGTACACCTTCACTGGTACGGGTGAACTCCACTCTTTGAGCACTTGTGGCTCTGCCATTGACTCTAAGGTGAACATCTACACTGCTGACACCCTCTGCGGTGGCGGTGGCATCGATGCTCCTCCTGCTGACGCATGCGACACGTTGGTGACCACCAACTACAGCGTGGGTGGCGGTTCTTGGGATTCTGAAATCTCTTGGTTCCTCATCGGCGCAGCTGGTGACACAGTGGCCAGCGGCGGTGCTCCTTCTTCTGGCAGCCTCTGCTTGGCTGAAGGTGACTACACCCTCTCTATGATTGACGCTTACGGCGACGGTTGGAACGGTGCTGGTGCAACGTTCACGAACGGTCTCGGAGACGTGATGGGCTTCGCTGGTTTGGACACAGGTGCTTCTGGCACTGCGACCATCAGCATCGCTGCATACAGCACTGAGCCTACGTACATCGCTGGCGACTTCGCTTGCTTCGCGTCTGCAGCCACTTCTGACGGAACTGGCGTGTGCACGTTGTTCGACTCTGACGATGTGAACTTCGAGTTCATCTCTACTCCAGGTCAGTTGTACTACGTGTACGTGGGTGCTCAGGACACCGACGGCAACCCTGCTACCGACGACAACGGTGCATTCGACATCGAATTCACTTGCGAGACTGTGGTGGAAGGCTGCTTGGATCCAATCGCTTGCAACTACAACGCTGACGCGAACGTGGACGACGGTTCTTGTGACATCTGGAGCTGTGTTTGCCCAGACACCACGGGCACGCCTGTCCAGTTCTACATGAACGACAGCTTCGGTGACGGCTGGAACGGTTCTGTGTACACGGTGACCAGCTTGGCTGGTGACACTGTCGCTACCGGTTCACTCGACGACGCTGGTTTCGCGGTCGACAACGACAACTTCACTGGTCCTGAATTCGGTTACGACCTCTTCTGCTTGCAGCCTGGTTGCTACAGCGTGGAAGTGACTGACGGTGACTGGCCTTCAGAGGTGTCTTGGCAGGTGATCACAGAGGACGGCTCAGTGCTGACTTCTGGCGGTCCTACTGCTGGCATCACGATTTCTGTGGGTGGTGCGGTTTGCGGTTGCACGGACGCAGGTGCTTGCAACTACGACCCAACTGCCACAGACGAAGATGGCTCTTGTGAATACGAGACTTGCGCAGGTTGCACCGACGCTACGGCGTGCAACTACGACGCAGCTGCATTGATCGACAACGGTTCTTGCTGCTACGACAACTGTGTGACGATCAACATGAACGACAGCTTCGGTGACGGCTGGAACGGTGCTGTGTACATCCTCACTAGCGTGGATGGCACGGAGATCGGAACCGGTACCATCGACGCAGGTTCTTCTGCGAGCGACACGTACTGCTTGGCTGACGGTTGCTACAGCATCTCTGTGACGGAAGGTTCTTGGCCTTCTGAAATCAGCTGGAACGTGGTGGGTGCCTTCGCTGGCCTCGTCAACGGTGGTGCTGGTGAGTCTGTGACCTTCAACGTTGGTTCTGGTGACCAGTGTGTGGTGGGTTGCGACATCGCTTGCGCTTGCAACTACAACCCTGCCACGAACATCTCAGACGTCACGTCTTGTGTGTTCGACGGTTGCGCTGGTTGCACGTACCCAGATGCTGAGAACTACGACGAGACTGCTGTGACCGACGACGGTTCTTGCAGCTTCGACATCGCCAACCCATGTCCTGCGGACTTGAACGGCGACGGCTCAGTCTCTACGGCTGACTTGCTCGAATTCTTGACGGCATTCGGTCAGATTTGCTAATCTGATTGACCTGATCAAACGAAAGGCCCGGCGCAAGCCGGGCCTTTTTGTTTCTTTGAATGTCATGAATACGATTTTGATCACCGGGGCGGGTTCCGGCATCGGTGCTGCTGCAGCACACAGGCTCGCGCAGCACGAGGGCGTGCGTCTCATTTTGATGGGCAGACGTCTTGAGCCGCTTCAGGCTGTCCAGGCAGCTTTGCCTTCATCGGGCCGCCACGTCGTGGCATCCGTGGATGTGTCAGATGCTGAGGCCCTTGTGGCTTGGCTTGACGGCGCAGAGGCGGGATTGGATGCACACCCGCTGGTGGGGGTGTTTGCCAACGCAGGGGTGGGTGGACCCAATACGTGGGGCAAGGACGACCGTTGGGAGGAAATCATCCGGATCAATTTGACGGGGACCTACAACACCCTCATGGCGTGCGGTCCCCATTTGAAGAAGTCGGATGGGGTGACCCATGCCTTGGTGACGAGCAGCGTGCTTGCGCGGTTTGGGGTTCCTGGGCAGACGGCCTACGTCGCGAGCAAGACTGGATTGATGGGGTTGGTTCGTTCCTTGGCGGTGGAGTGGTCTCCGGAAGGTGTGATGGTGAACGCCCTTTGTCCTGGATGGGTGGAGACGGAGATGGCCCAAAACAGCATCCAAGCCATGGCCGATGGCCAAGGCATCTCTTATGAGGCGTCCAAAGCGCAACAGGAAGCGCTTCTTCCCGCAGGCCGGGTCAGCAGACCCGATGAAATGGCCCAGTGGGTGGATTTTCTGTTTTCTGGATTGGCAGAGGGAGACAACCGCCCGCGCGTGGAGACGTTCACAGGTCAAGGCCTGGACGTCAACAGCGGGTCCTGGATGGGATGACCGCTGGGGGAGACGGACTACCTTTGACACATGAGACACAACCTCAGCGATGTGGGTGCATTGATGAAGGACCGCCGGTCTTTTGCACCTGAGCAGTTTTCGACCCGAAAGGTGCATCAAGACGTGGTGGAGGAGGTGTTGCGTGCGGCCATTTGGGCACCCACCCATGGGATGACTCAGCCGTGGAGATTCACGGTGTTCCAAGGAGAGGGGCTGGAGGTGATTCGACAGGGCTTGCCATCGTGGTACACCGCTTTTGTGGGGAAGGACCACGTGGTGGACGCCAAGTTGGACAAACTGCGCAAGCGGATGGATTCCTGCAACTGCGTCATCGGAATTGGCATGGTGCCCGACCCCAAGGAGCGCATCTCTAAGGAAGACGAAGAATGGGCTGTGGCTGCCGCAGTCCAAAACATGCACCTCATGTGCACGGCCTATGGGCTCGGTGCCAAGTGGACCACGCCCAAGTTCATGTCCCTTCCGGAAGTGAAGGAAGCCATGGGGCTTCCTGAACAGGGAAAGGTGATGGGGTTGTTTTACGTGGGGTATCCTGACAAGGCATGGCCGTCGTCGCATCGGTGGCCCCTCGAGTTTGTGACTCGTTGGAAAACGGATGCTGAAGACATGACTCCCCACGAGCACAAACCCTCGGTGTGACGTCATGCGTTGGGTCAACCATTACACGCATCCTGGAGACACGCGCTACCATGTGTTTGTGTTTCGCGAAGCGCACTACGCGTCGCGTTTTGAGGAGCGTTGCAAAGAAGAGAAGTTGCCTTATGAGCGGCACGAAGAGGAAGGAGAGGTGATGTTTGGCATCGCCAAGACCCATTTTCAAGCAGCCTTGAGGGCGAACCATTTGGTGCACGCTGAATTCCGCTCCCATTTCATTCCCAACAAGGGATGGAGGTGGGGGTTGCTCGCGTTCACGGGGGCAGTGTTGGCCTTGGCTCTGTGGGGCTGGCTGACGGCGACTTCAGCCCATGGTCAAGTCGAAGCAGGCCTTCCCTGGGAGCTGGACGTTGTGGGACGCATGCACGTGCCTTCGGATGCATTTGGGATGGAGCCGACCAACGTGTTGGGGCAAGGAATCGACGCCACGTGGACGCCCCGCGTGGGCACGGAGATAGGACTTCGCATCCACAGAAGACTGAAGGACGGGTGGACGTTGGGAGGCGGTGTGGAATGGGTGCGACGCGAACACGGCCTTGTGGTCAGTTACACCAACGACACCCTGGGGTTGGCCACGGCGGACACGTTGCCACAAATGCGGAGCTTGGCGTATCGCTTGCCATTGTTGGGCGGGATACGCGTGCCGTTGGGCTACAACGACCTTGAGGTTCAGGCCAGTGTCGGTGTAGGGGTGGAGTGGAAGACCAGCGAGACCGTGGTCAGTCAATTGGTCCAAACCCCGGGCACGGACCACATTGTCCAAGCGTATCAGGGGCGAACCCGGTACATCTCTGTCCCTGTCATGGCGGAAGTCGGACTTCAGCGTCGCGCCAAGGGAGAGCAGCCAGGGTGGTACGTGGGGTGGTTTTGGTCAAGTCCCCTAGGCCAGGATGCATGGGCGGAAAACACCTGGACGTCCGGTTCGGTGTCAGGATTGGCCAGGAACTGGTTGAACCTCGTGGTCACGGGGTTGGATGTCCGGTTGGTGCTTCCCGAGTGAGCCGACGGCTGCACAAAAAAAAAGCCCGCATACGCGGGCTTTTTCGTGAAGTCTGTCGTGGATCACTGGGCGTCTGCCACCAAGTTGAATCCAACGGTGAAGTTGTCGTGGATGAGGTTGTCTCCGAGGTTGTCGAAGAACGAACCTG
>WTJL01000217.1 GCA_011524845.1 Flavobacteriales bacterium
ACAAGATTCCGTTCCAGCGTCAAGCGGCGAGCCGTTTCACCGGCACGGACACCGATGCGTTTGCCTACTCCAACCAAGGGGTGCCGAGTGCCTTGATCTCTCTCCCCTTGCGCTACATGCACACCACGGTGGAAATGGTGCACAAGGACGACGTGGAGAATTGCATCCGCCTCATCTACGAAACACTCCAAAACATCAAGCCAGGGGAAGACTTCAAGTACCTCTGACCGATGCGACAATCGAATGAACAAAGGGGCTTTTCGGCCCCTTTGTTGTGCAATGAACCGAATGGATGTATTTTTGTTGTACATACATCTATTGTACTTACAACTTTGACATGACACACGTCCACGTCCTTGCACTCGGGCTTCTTGCCGTGACCGGCTGGACCCAAGCTCAAACTCTCATGAACACAGTATTTCACCATGCAGACTCTCGCGGCCACGCCGACCACGGTTGGCTCGACACGTACCACAGCTTCAGCTTCGCCAGTTGGCACAACCCTGAGCGCATGCACTTCGGTGCGTTGCGCGTGCTGAACGACGACGCGGTCACCGGGGGCGCCGGGTTTGGGACGCACCCTCACGACAACATGGAAATCGTGAGCATTCCACTGTCCGGCGATTTGGAGCATCAGGACAGCATGGGCAACGCCACCGTCATCCGCGAAGGCGACGTCCAAATCATGAGCGCCGGCACAGGCATCATGCACAGCGAGAAAAACCACAACGCCGGTGAAGACGTTCGGTTCCTTCAAATCTGGGTGTTCCCCAACGAACGCGACCTCACCCCCACCTACGGCCAGATCACCATGGACTTGGACGACCAACGCGACAAGCTTCAGTGCGTCGTCTCTCCCGACGGTTCAGAAGGCGTCCAAATCCACCAGAACTCATGGTTCCACGTGGGCCGCTTGTCGGCAGGATGGAAAGACAGCTACGCATTGCACGGGGCCGGACAGGGCGTGTACGCCATGGTGCTCGAGGGCCAAGCCACAGTGGGCGGACAGCCCTTGGGACGTCGAGACGCGGTGGGGATTTGGAACACCCAACGTGTGGACATTGAAGCCACCGACGACGCGCGACTCCTCTTGATCGAGGTGCCGATGCAGTGGTGAGGGATCTGGGGGTGTGCGCCCTTAGAGGTCGAGCAGCTGCCGAAACATGTACACGTCCAGCGGCTTCTCCATCAGTGCGATGACGCTGGGGTCTGCCTCTGCTTTTCGCAACTCTTCCCGGTCGATGCTCGCGCTGAGCATGTAAATGCGGCACATGGATTGGACCGATTCCGGGAGCGTGCGGAAATGCTCGAGCCATGCAAACCCATCGACTCCGGGCATTTGGATGTCCAACAGAATCCAACGGGGAGCCGTCCAGGTCGCGCCTTCCTTCTCGACATGGGCAAACCCCTGCTTGGGGTCCGTGAACGCGACGATGTCCGACGTCAAGCGCGCCAGCTTCAGAAGCTTGGTGTTGACTTTGTTGTCGATGTCGCTGTCGTCGATGAGGATGACTTGCATGGCACCCAAAGTACATCACCTGTCGCACAGCGACGGGCTTCTCCCCTGAAAACGTCAGAAATCCGACTCTGGATGCTCAATCCAACGGATCGCCCGAGACAGGGTCTCGCCCCATGAGGCCTTTTGTTCCTCGGGGACCGAAGGGTGGCTCTGGCTCTCTTGCCGCACTTGGTCCAAGGCTTCACGCAACGCCAGCAAATTCTTGGAATAGGACGCGTTCAATTGACTTGATCGGCGACGCACACGGCACAATTCCGCCGCCTCTTCGACCAAGCGCTTGAGCTCCGCCTCGTTCCAAGGCTTGGAGATGTACTTGTAAATCCGCCCCTTGTTGATGGCGTCGATCACGGCGTCGATGTCCGCATGCCCCGTGAGCAACATGCGCACGGGATCCGGGTGGTCGGCCATGATCATTTCAAAAAACTCCACCCCGCTGATGTCGGGCATTTTTTGGTCGGAGATGACCACTTCGATGGGGTGCTCTTGAAGCATGCGAACCGCCTCGCTGGGAACTGTGGTGACGTGGACGTGGAAGTCGCGCCGGAACGCCGCTCGAAACGCGGTCAGGTTGTGTTCCTCGTCGTCGAGATAGAGTACGTGTATCATAGGGGGAACGTGATCAAAAAGGTGGAACCTTGGCCAGGACTGGAGTCGATGTCAAGCGTGGCGCGGTGGTCGTCCAAGATGCCCTTCACAATGCTCAATCCCAAGCCCGTGCCCTCGCCCACGTCTTTGGTGGTGAAGAACGGATCGAAGATTTGGGCCTTGACTTCCTCGCTCATGCCGGTGCCGTTGTCCTCGACCGCCACTTGCACGCATTCCTTACCCTCGCGTTGAAGCACGCGTGTGCGGATTCGAACACTCCTCTCGGAAGGAGACAGGTCGGTCTTGGCCGTGGCTTGGGCGGCGTTGGTGATCAAGTTCATGAACACCTGGTTCAACTTGCCGGGCTGACACGCCATGGTGGGCACGTTGGGGGCCAAATCCACGCTCAGGTCCACCTCGTCTTTCAGCGACGATCGCAGAATCACAAGGGTGGACTCGAGGAGGTCGTTGAGGTTGGCCTCCGTGGCCGAATCCCCATCCATGCGGCTGAAGATTCTCAATCCCTTCACAATCTCCGACGTCCGGGATGCCCCGTCGTCGATGCCGGTCAGGAGCTCGTCGATTTCCTTGATGGTGAACTCGAGGTCCAACTGGACCATGCGCTCCTGCAAGGCCTTCACCTTGTCTGCCACGTCGTCGTCCTCTGCCGCCAACGCGGTGAGCAAGCCAAGCACTTCCGTGACGTCGTCAAAATCCCGACGCAGGGATTGCGCGCTGGAAGAGACAAAGTTGATGGGGTTGTTCAGCTCGTGCGCAATGCCCGCCGTGAGCTGACCCACACTCGCCAGTTTTTCACTCTGCACGAGCTGATCTTGGGTCAGCTTCAACTCTTCCAACGTGGCCCGCAACCGGTCGTTGCGCTCCTCCAGTTCTTCGGTCCGTTGGCTGACGCGCCGCTCGAGCACCTCGTTTTGGTCTCGCGTCATTTTCTCGTTCAACCGACTGACCCGCAACTGCTCCTCCCTCGCCTTCGCCGATTCTTTCTTGAATTGGTTGATGCGGTCGCCCAAGGCAATGGACAGCAGGACCATTTCTACGATGCTCCCCACTGGCATGGCGAAGTTGATGTACACCAGCCATTTGGCCTCAAATCCACCCGCGAATTGACTTCCCGCAAACAAGAACACCGTGAGCAAGAAGAAAGAGAAGGCGATGAGCAGATACAGCGCCGAGCGCTGCCCCTGTTTCCACACATGGATGGACGCTGGTATGACCAACAGCGCCGCCAAAGCCACCAAGTTGATGGTTTGGAAGGCCCAATTCAATCGACCCATCAACAAGAACACCAACGCCACGCTGTACAGCGACATCAGCGCATTGAAAAGCTTGAAATAGGTGGGGCCTTTTCTCGCCAGGTCCAAGAATCGATTGACAAACAAGATGGTGGTTACTCCTGAAAAGATGCCAATGAAGTGCACCAAGCGGATTCCCAACCAGGACGTCCCGTCCCATCCGGGAAGAACACCTTGGTATCCGGCGAGGAACAATTGTGAACCGGCCACCCCAGCCAAAAAGAGCACGTACAGCAAGTACGAGCGATCCTCCACCGTGAAGTACAAGACGAGGTTGTACAGAAGCATGACCAGCATGATGCCCGTGTAGAAGCTGAAGAACAGGTCACGGCCAAAACTCCACGTTTGGAGTTCGCTCGGCTTGGCAATGCGCAAAGGCACCAAGAGCTGCTTGCCCGACTGCAGGCCGAGGTAGATGACATCCTCGTCACACGCTTCTGCTCCCCCCAAGGGCAAGGTTGGAAAATTGCCCCTCGTCAATCCTCTCTTGTCGCGCGGTTGAACGCCAAAAAACCGCTCCACGTCTTTCACCACCCCGTCGCACGACGACAGGAACACCACACTGTCGATTTGGGTGGTGGCCAATTCGAGGTAGCCGTCTCCAAACATCGTGGACACGTCCTTCAAGGCAATCCAATGCCATTGGCCGTCGTTTCCGAGGTCGAGCAAATCGGATGGACTCCGCTCTTGGGCCGCCGAGGAGAGGTCTTCAAGGGACGGTGATGCGTCCCACTCGCCCTCCAACACCCAGGCGGAAGTGCCAATGTAGCCGGTCGACTCCTGGCCGTGGGCCAACGTGCTGAGCCACACCATGGACATGACCGCGGCGCCGCGCCAAATCCAACGTGCAACGTCGCGGTCTCTCATGATCAAATCGTGAGGTTCAGTCGGATGGTGAGCTGCCCCTTGGGACCGTGCACATGGGTCGTGACGTCTTCCGGACGGTTGCGAATCGAGGTCATCAGTTCTCGCACCGTGGGGTCCACGTCGTTGTGGTAGTCCGGATTCACGAAGTGCTCAATGGTTGCCCGCAGGCTGTCCTTGGGGTAGACAAAATAGCCGTTGTCTCCGAGGTCTTCCCGCAACCGCCACCCGTGCTTTTCTCTCCAGCGACGGGTCACTGGGGACGTGAGGGCGATGAGGTGTTTGGCCTCCAAAATGGGAAGCGCCGCCATGGCGACTTGAATGAGGAATTCCGACCCCAGGCCCATGCCCGCGAGCTCGATGGAATTCCACAACGCATTCAATTCGTAGGCCTTTTCCGGAATGATGCCGTCCAAGAACGACCCCACGTTGGGGTCCATGTGTCCCACCGCTTGGTGCAACGGGAAATCGTTGGCCACCAAGCCCGGTTGCAACCGGGCACCCGCGAGCACACGCTCGCCGTCGGGGGTCAACACG
>WTJL01000238.1 GCA_011524845.1 Flavobacteriales bacterium
AGTTGTCGCGGACGGGAACCACCGACCCGATGTATTTCTTGACCAATTCAGGGTGCTCCTGAACGGCTTCGCTCATGCTGCAGAAGATGATGCCGAGCTCCGCAAGCTTGTCCTTGAACGACGTGGCGACACTGACGCTGTCCATCACAAAGTCCACCGCCACACCACTCAGGCGCTTCTGCTCCTCGAGCGAAATGCCCAGCTTGTCCATCGTCTTGCGCAATTCCGGATCCACCTCGTCCATCGAGGCGAGCTCTTTCTTTTGCTTGGGAGCCGCGTAGTAGCTGATGGCCTGGAAATCTGGCTTCTCGTATTGGAGATGAGGCCACTCGGGCTCCACCATCGCCTTCCACGTTTCAAACGCTTTGAGGCGCCACTCCAACAGCCACTCGGGCTCGTTCTTCTTGGTGCTGATCAGCCGAATGATGTCCTCGTTGAGACCCGCGGGGGCCTTGTCTGAGTCGATGTCCGTGGTGAACCCAAACTCATACGCCTTCCCGGTGACTTCCTCTAGGATCTTGTCTTCTCCGTCGTACGCCATGGTTGCTTGTTGTCAGAGTGAAAAACTCTCTCCACAGCCGCAGGTTCGATTGGCGTTGGGGTTGTGAAACTCAAACCCTTTGCCGTTCAAGCCACCGCTGTATCGCAGCTCAGTGCCCACGAGGTAGAGGAAGCTCTTCTTGTCCACCACCACCTTGACACCGTTGTCTTCGAACGATTGGTCGTCGTCGTTCATCACGTGGTCGAAGTCCAGCTGGTACATGAGACCGCTGCACCCGCCACCCTTGACGCCGACGCGCACAAAACTCCCTTCGGGGCGTCCTTCTTCCGAGAGCAAGCGCTGGACTTGGTCGCGGGCGTTGTCGTTGACTTTGATCATGGGATGTGGAAAACCTGCCGCAAAAATACCCCGTTTGGGGGATGCAAAGGTACGTTGTTTGGATTCAATCCAAATAAGCTTGTGACCCTGTTTCCGCCGGCTGCGTCGCATCTTTGGGGCATGTCAGGCGCACGCAAGTCTACCCCTCGACGCTCTCGGGCCCAACTCACCACCCAGTTCACCACGGTGGTGGGGATGTCGTTGACCCTCTTCATGCTGGGCATGATTGGGTTGGCTGCCCTGTTGGGACAGTGGGTCACCGTGAAGCTCAAGCAGCAAGTGCACGTCCAGGTCTACCTGCAGCGCGACCTCTCCGCTGCCCAAATCGACGCCACCCGCCTCGCCCTTTCCGCCGACGCCAGCGTCGCCGCCGCCTCCTACCTCGACCCCTCTGAAGCGGCCGAAGAACTGGAGGCAGAGCTGGGGGAATCCTTTGTCTCCTTCCTCGGCTACGTCCCTTTGCCTCCTGTCGTGGACGTCGTGGTGCGACCCGACCACGCCTCCCCAGAATTGCTGAAGGAAGCCGCTGCGCGGTTTGAAGCCACGACCGGCGTGGCCGATGTGTCCTGGAACGGGGACTTGCTGAGCGCGATGCAAGCCAGCATCGACAAGCTCATGCCCGTCCTGATTGGTGCGGCGGCCTTGTGCCTGCTTGTCGCCTTGGCGCTTCTCAACAACACCATCCGTTTGACCGTCTTCGCACGACGGTTCCTGATTCGCAACATGCAACTTGTGGGTGCCCGGCCGCGGTTGGTTCGTCGGCCGTTTGTGGTGCAAGGCTTGGTCCTGGGGGCCACCTCCGGCCTTCTCGCCTTCGCAGGCACCCTGGGCCTGCTCACGTGGTTCCAAGGGCAACTCGGGACCTTGACCCTTCCGTGGATGGGCCTGATGGCCGCGGTCTTTGTCGCCACGGGAAGCGTGCTCGGAGCCGGCTTCAGCAGCGTCGCAGTGAACCGATACCTGCGGGCAGACCTGTCTCAACTGCACTGACCTTCAGATGGCCTGCGCGCCGTATTTTCGACCCATGAACAGCACCCCGGACACCCCCACCAACTTCGCGTTTGGCCGCAGCAACTACGTGTGGCTCGGCATTGGCATCGCCGTGTTGGCCGTCGGATATGTGCTGATGAGCGGGGGCGGTTCAGACGACCCCAACGTCTTCGACGAGAGCATTTTCAGTTTCCGTCGCATCACACTCGCACCCACGGTGGTGCTGGCAGGTTACGGCGTGATCGTGTACGCCATCCTCAAGAAGAGCTGACTTGGAGACCCTCTCCTATCTCCTCCTTGGCCTCGTTCAGGGCCTCACAGAATTTCTTCCCGTGTCCAGCTCTGGGCACCTCACCCTTGGACAATCGCTCCTGGGCTTGGGCGACGAAGACTTGACGTTCACCGTCCTCGTCCATGCCGCCACGGCCCTGAGCACCGTCGTGGTGTTTCGCAAAGACATGGGCGCCCTGTTGCGCGACGTGGCACGTCCTGGCGAGTCCGGACGTCGCGCCCGACGCTTCACTGGACTCCTCCTGTTGAGCGCCGTGCCGGCCGCTGTCGTGGGGCTCGGATTCAAAGACGCCATTGAAGCCTTGGCCACTCCGAGGTTTGTCGGTGCCATGCTGTGTGTCACCGCCGGCGTGCTGTTCCTTTCCCAACGCGCCTCAAGCGGCCACCATCCCGTAGGAGCATGGCGGGCGTTGGGCATCGGCCTCGCCCAAGCCTGTGCCATTTTGCCCGGCATCAGCCGTTCGGGAAGCACCATCGGGGCCGCCTTGATGCTTGGCGTGTCCCGGGAGGAAGCGGCGCGGTTTTCCTTTTTGATGGCCCTCATTCCGATCGGCGGCGCCACGCTCCTCACCTTGAAAGACCTCTTGGAGCAACCCTCCACCGCAGACCTGGCCAGCGGCCCCTGGGCGGGCTATGCCTTGGGCACCTTGGCCGCCTTTGTGAGCGGATGGGCCGCCTGCACCTGGATGATCCGTCTTGTGAAGCGCAGCAATTTGGCAGGTTTTGGCGCCTACTGCTTGGGGGCAGGCCTTCTTGCGTTGATTTTTGGGTAAACGCCCTTCGATGATTCTCCCTCGTTTTTGGCCTCTGGCCGCCCTCGGCTTCCTCGTGTTGTTCACCGGCTGCGTGCAAGTCACGTTCCCAGAGCCCATGCCTGCCAACCGCCGAGAACTCGATGCGTTTCCCAAAGCATGGAGGGGCACTTGGACGTCGCATGTGAACGGCGTGGAATACGCAGGCGACGACGAAATCATGGTCATCCTCGAAGACCGAATCAAGGGAGACACCAAAGGCGAGGACCTCATCTTGGGAGAAAACTGCGTGCTCAAGCGCATGGGGCGGCGCCTCGTGTTGAGCATGCCCCAGGAAGAAGGGGGACGCCACTCTGTGCTGGTCGCCCAGCGCCACGGAACGTCTCTGACCATTCGATCCTTCGACCCCAAAGAAGACGGGGCCATCGACGGTTGGGAAGCTGAACTCGGCCACGACAGGGTGGTGAAGATTCACAAAAAGGATGACCCCACCAACAAGCTCAAGGAGGTTCAGTTGAACCCCAAAAACACGTGCCAGTTCAAGAAACTCGTCAAGCAGGGCACGTCTGAATTGGTGACCTACACCAAGGTCGACGAAGACATCCTTGCCGACCGCCGTCGGTGAACGCTCAGCGCACTGCGCCGAGGGCGCCGTCCAAACGCGCAGACACCGCCTCCCAATTGACCAAGCTCAAGAAGGCTTGGATGTAGTCCTTGCGGCGGTTTTGGTAGTTGAGGTAGTAAGCGTGTTCCCACACGTCCATGCCCAAGATGGGCGTGCCCGTCCGCTCGACGCATTGCGTCATGAGCGGATTGTCCTGGTTGGCCGTGCTGGTCACCTCAAGCTTGCCCTCCCCGTTGACGATGAGCCACGCCCATCCGCTGCCAAACTGGGTGGCACCCGCTTTCGCAAAGGCGGCCGCGAACGACTCGACGCCGCCCAAATCACGGGCAATCAACTCGGCGAGGTCGCCTTCAGGCGCTGCCGGACCCCCTGGGCGGAGGACCTCCCAGTACAACGTGTGGTTGTAGTGTCCGCCGCCGTTGTTGCGCAGTGCTGCGTTGTCCGGGGCGACCCACGCGAGGAGGGACTCCAAGCTGCCGTCGAGCCCCACAGACACCCCGTCGAGCGCTGCATTGAGCTTCCGGACGTAGCCCGCATGGTGCTTCCCGTGGTGAATCTCCATGGTGGCCGCATCGATGCCCGGTGCCAATGCGTCCATCGCGAACCCAAGGGCTGGAAGCGTGAACGTTTCGGGCCCGAAGGTGGTGGTGGGCTGGGGTTGGCCTTCAGGCTCGCCCGGCGCGCAACCCATCCAAGGGGTGAGCACCAATCCCGCACCGGCCGCACCGGTGATTTTTAGAAACGTTCGCTTGTCCATGAGACAAAGATGGACAGGAATGCGTTTCCCCAAGGTGTGTGCACGACAGGGTGTGAACAGAAGGCCTCGGGCCATGGCCAAACACCCTTTGTCGCGGCCGAATTTTAAGCGTCCCATGGATCGACCTCTCCTCTTCCGTCGCCTCCCCCGATGGGTGGCCCTGCTCGCCGGCATCCCCGTGCTGGCAGCCTTGGGCCTTGCGGGGTTGGCCTGGCAACGCGGAGACGCCTGGAAAGCTCGGGCTGTGGAGGCCGTCAATGCCCAACTTCAAGGCGAATTGCAGGTCGAGGCCATCGCGTTGTCCTGGTGGCACGGGTTTCCAGACATCAGCGTCGACTTGACCCAAGTCTTGGCCATGTCCACGGAGGGCGACACGCTGTTGCGCGCCGACCGTGTGGGGCTGGAGTTGGACCTGTGGAGCGTTCTTGGAGACACCCCGGAGGTGGGGTCCATCCACGTGGTTCAAGGCCAAATCGACCTCACCCAAGATGCCCAAGGGCGCTGGAATTTTTCCACGCTT
>WTJL01000195.1 GCA_011524845.1 Flavobacteriales bacterium
GACATCGTGTTTCACGCGGGTCGCGCCAAGCGCCAACCCGACGAAACGGTCCATGTCCGAAACGGCAAGTTCACCACCTGCGACGCCGACAACCCGCACTTCCATTTCCACCTCACCAAGGCCATCATGGTGCCCAACGAAAAGGTGGTGAGTGGTCCGCTTTACCTGAAGTTTCGCAAGATCCCAACGCCCCTTGCCTTGCCGTTTGGCTGGTTCCCGCTGCAGCGCGAAAAGCAAAGCCAGGGGCTGTTGCTTCCAGGCTACGGAGATGGGGGAGACCTCGGGTTTTTCCTGAAGGACCTGGGGTACTACATGCCGTTGGGCGACCATTGGGACGCCAAGCTCCTGACCGACGTCTACACCGGAGGCAGTTGGGCGGCAAGGGTGGCGTCCAACTACAACTACCGCTACCGCAGCAAGGGCTCGTTCAGCATCAGCTACCAACGACAGCGTCAGGGGTTCGCGGAAACGCCAGGCTTTGCTTTGGCCAACAATTTCTTCGTGCGTTGGAACCACAACCAGGATCCCCGGGCCCGCCCCAACTCGCGCTTCAACGCCTCGGTCAACTTTGGGTCATCGGGGAACTTCCAGCAAAACCTCAACAGCACCCAAGAAGAGTATTTGTCCAACACCTTTCAGTCGAGTTTGCAGTGGTCGGCCAACGTGCCGCGGACGCCATTCTCGACCAACATCAGCGCCCGCCACAACCAAAATTCGCTGACGGGAAATGTCTCGTTGACGGTGCCTTCGCTGTCCTTGAACATGCAGCGAACAAGCGTGGCCAAACTCCTCGGTTTGGACGCAGGTCGGTCGGCGATTCTCGAGGGGGTGGCGGTGACGTACAGCTCCCAGATGGAGAACACCATTCAAGGTCCTGACAGCGTGTTTGGTGCGCAGGATTGGTCTTCTTTATCTATCCGCAACGGATTGAAGCATAAAGTAAAAGTGTCTTCTAGCTCAAGTCTTGGTTTTGTATCGATTGCGCCCACGTTCACTTACGATCAATTCGATTCTTTCCAATCGTTGAACGTGTCTGAAGTGGAGGTGACTCCAGATTCCACGGCCTTCGTGTCGGACACCTTGAGTGGGTTCCAGTCGACCAACGATTGGCGATTGGGCGTGACGGCAAGCACGCGTTTTTACGGCTTGTTCAACGCCCCGGGACCGGGTCGCGTGAAGGCCGTTCGGCACGTCGTGGCCCCGAGCGTCGGTCTCAGTTACAACCCCGAGCGAACGCGCGAGCAAAGCTTGAACACGGATGCAGGAGAGGTGGGGTGGAACCCCTACGCATTGGGCCGGTACGTGCCCAACGACACCCGGGAGGCTGGGGCGTTGAATTTTGCCTTGAGCCAAAACCTTGAAGCCAAGGTGGCCGACCGTGAAACGGGGGAGCTCCGGAAGGTCAAGGTCCTCGACAACTTGAGCACGTCCGGCAACTACAACTTTGTCGCCGATTCGCTGCAGCTTTCCGATTTTCAAACCCGGGCCTTCACCAGCCTGTTCAACCGGGTGAACGTGAACATCAATGCGACGCACACCGCCTATGCCCGCGACTCCATCTCCGGAAAGATCGTCGACACCTTCCTCGCCTCTCAAGGCGGCGGCCTCGTGCGTCTGAAGCGCGTAACCGGGGCGCTTGGGACGTCTTTGAAGTCGTCGCAAGACGCCGCCAACCCCTGGAACATGCGGCTGGATTACAATGTGAATTTGGCCCGACAGTGGGCGACAGAATTGGCCCGCGACACCAGCGTGGTGACGCATGCCTTGAGTGCCAGGGGAAGCGTGAATGTGATGAAGCGGTACAAAGTCGACATCCAGACGGGGTACGATTTGGCCCGCCGAGAATTCACCCCCACCAACTTGAATGTCTACGTCGATTTGCACTGTTGGGAACTGTCCTTCAATTGGATTCCCTTCGGCGTGCGTCAGAGTTTTTCGCTTCGGTTGAACGTGAAGTCGGCCCTGCTTCGAGACCTCAAACTCGAGGCCCGAGGATCGGAGGGCAGGTTGCTCTTCTGACCTGGAAGCCCGCCCTTGGAGGCTCAGGTCAGGAGCGTGCGTACCAGCGGTACAGCATCACCGCCAAGCAGACCAAAAACGCGAAGAAACTGATCTTGTTGATGCCGTGCATCATGCGCAAATTGACCCCCGCGTCTTGGTCTTTCTTGAACAGGTTGAGCGGATTGATGTAGTACAAGAACTTCTTGAAAAACATGGTCTTGGCGTTTTTTGGTTAAACCTTTTGAGCAATCATGGAGATTTCCACGCGGGCGCCTTTGGGAAGGGCCAACACGGCCACGGCCTCCCGTGCGGGAAAGGGCTGGGGCATGGCTTCCCGGTACGCGTCGTCCATGGCTGCATAGTCGTCCATCGTCGTCAAAAAAACAGACGCCTTCACGACGTTGTTCAAGTCGAGTCCTGCCGCTTTCAAGATGGCCTGTGCGTTTGAGATGCATTGTGCTGTGGCCGCATGCATGTCGTCGGAAATCAAGGTTCCGTTGGAGGGGTCCAAGGGGATTTGGCCGCTGACAAACACAAGGCCACCGGCTTCCACAGCTTGGCTGTAGGCGGCGACCGGTTGTGCGGCTTGGTTGGTGTCGATGCGTGAAGACATGGAGGTACTTTTGTGGGGGATACCAAATCTACGTCCCATGCGCATCACCTTGTTCGACAACCACGATTCGTTCACTTGGAACCTCGCCCACGATTTGGAGCGGGGGGGGGCTACGGTCAAGGTGGTTCGCGACGGGGAATGGTCGGACGAGGTGTGGTTGGAGACCGACGCGTTGGTGCTGTCTCCGGGTCCAGGCCTTCCTGAAGAGCATCCACAGTTGATGGCGGTCACGGCAGAGGCGGTGCAACGGAAGATGCCCGTGCTCGGCGTTTGTCTGGGCATGCAGGCCTTGGCGCTTCATTGGGGTGGCCGTTTGGTCAACCTTGAAGTCCCCTTGCATGGCCGACGAACGACCATGAACGTCGATGCCCCATCAGACCAAACGGGACCGTTGGCCAGCATGTGGACCTCTTTGGGTCCGTGCATGGAGGTCGGCCATTACCACAGCTGGGTCGTGGCAGAGGACTCGCTTCCCAAGGAGGTGCATGTGAACGCCCGCAACAGTCAGGGCTTGCCCATGGCCTTGTGCCATGAAACCCTTCCCGTTGCGGGCGTGCAATTTCATCCCGAGTCGGTGTTGACGCCCCAAGGGAGGCAACTCCTTCAAGGATGGTGCGAAGCCGCTCAGCGCTGCTTGGCCATCTCGGCCTCGAACGTCTCCTTGAACTGCTCGTAGTTGTACTCGGCGCGGATGCGCTCGTCCTGCGACAGTCGCTCGTTGTATTTGCCCACGAGCTCTGTGGCAGACAATTCCACGGCGATGTAACTCACGTAATCGCCGTTTGCTTTTTGGGTCAAGCGCTCGCATGAGGTAATTGCGCCCGAAAGCACCTGATCGACCGTTGATCGCGCCAAATCCTTGAACGTTGTAGTTACTTCTTCTTTGTTGTTGTAAGTGGACTGATCAACGTAGTTGTCAGTCACACTTTCGATAGTTATCATTATGGATCTGGCCAGTTTATTTTCGGCGTTCGAACGTGCCACTTTCTTGGCCGTTTCGCGGTTCATACTTACAGCCGACGAGGTCGCGCGGAAGTGGTTCTTGTCGCTCTTGTACTCGCTGCCAGAGCAGTACTCAAGGATTTCAACTTCGCCAGCTTGTTTTGGGGTCATGTTTTTGTTGCTGCACCCAGTCAAGGCTGCGCCAGCAACCAAAAAGGCGAGAGGGAAGGCAATTTTAAGTTTCATGAGGAAAAAATTGTGTTTAAATGTAGGGCTTCTCGAAGTAATCTTTCAGAAACCGTGCCAAAGTCGAATGAGCGCAGGGACAAACTCGGTGCTGACCGATTCAGAGGCTTTGCCGTACGCGGCGTCTGTCGCGCGAGGAAGGTCCAATTGAATGCCTTTGATGCGTGTTAGGGTTTGCGTGAACAAGGTTTCTCCTTGGCGGTCGGTGACCGTACCCACCACGTCCGCATAAACGGTGGTGAAGCCTTGACCGTTTCCGCCAGGCCGCGCATCGGCTTGTAAGGTGAGGACCATGTCCGCGTCGGCGTCCGGTGCAAGGATTTTGACGTTGGCGCGCTGAAGGGCTTGCTGAATGGCTGGGGCAAGCACCGCTTGGTCGCGTGTTTTCCCAAAGGCACGCTCCTCCACGTGAAGGGCAATCTTAATGGGGGCGAGGGTCACATCCACACGCAACGGGGCGCTTTGCAATCCCTCTGCTGCTTGGCGGAAAGGGTGCACCAAGGGTAAGCCACGAACGAAGGCCGCAGGGTCCACACGAACCTCCAAGGCCGTACCTTGTTTTCCGGGTTCGAATTTTTCAAGGGTGATGTTGGCTTCTCCTTTGGCATTGGTAATGATCTCGCCACGCGTAGGCAAATCGCCCCGTTCGTAGCGGTAGGTCAGGGTGACGTTGGGCGCAGGTCGTCCATCCAGAAGTGCCACCACGGTGGCCGTGCCACGGAACGAAGTGGATACGTCCAAGGTCAGGGAAGAGTCCAAGGTGGCCAGTTGCAACCCGGCGACGCAATCGTCGAGCATGCCCACAAGTTCTTGGGGGACCGACGTCTCGGTGCCGTCTTCTGCACGGTGGATCAGCGGCTTGTCGAGGAAAGGACGCAGCACGTCGAGCCCTCGCACGGAGGCGTCCACGACTTGTTGCACCTGTGCCAACGCCCTGGCGTTGCGCGCAGTTTCCAAATGCTCCATGGCGAGAAGGAGGGCCGCTTGTCGTTTGGCCTCTTGAA
>WTJL01000167.1:0-7987 GCA_011524845.1 Flavobacteriales bacterium
CCAATCAATTCGTTGCCTTCGTCGTCCTCCAACGGAACCACCTCACCGGGCTTCATCACTTCTTCGTCGAGCTTGCCGTCGACCATGAAGGTCTCCCTGGGAAGCGCCACAATCGCCTCTTCGGTTTCGTCGCCGTATGCGTCGTCGCACGCGATCAGGAGCTCAAACGGCTCACCCTCCCGCTTGCCCATCAGCCCTTGCTCAAAGGCTTCCAGGGCTTCTTCTTGCCCCATCCGAAACACAAACGGCGCCTCTTCGGTGCACGTTTCGAGTTCTTCGCCCTCTGGGCCATGGGCGCGCAGGGTGTACGCGACTTCGACAAGGGCTCCTGCTTCGACGTGTTTCATGCAGCGAAAGTACACCTAACTTGGAGCCATGTTCGTTTTGCCCCGCCTCAATTTTTCTCGGATGTTGGCCGCTTCTGCTGGCCTTTTGGTCGGGTTGTCCTCGGCCGCCCAAACCTCGTCCATCCCCCGCCTTCACGACCACGAACGCACCGTGAGGACACCCTTTTTGGCCCAGGGATGCCACGCCTTGGGATGCACCCATCACGCCCCGGCCACCCGCGCCTTCATGCCCGTCGACAACTACGACATGGGGCCGAGCATTGCCCGGAGCGACAGCTTCGACGTGGCGCATTACGATTTGGTCTTGGACGTGACCGACTACGCTGGACAGTCCATGCAAGCGCTGGCCACCATCGACTTCACGGTGCTGCAAGGCGGCGGCACGTCCATGTGGTGGGACCTCAAAGGGCTTGACGTGGACAGCGTGCATTGGAACGGCGCAGGCACGGCCTTCCACCAATGGGGTCAGGAACTTCATGTGGAATCGCCTGCCCCCATGGTGGAAGGCGAGGCCGTCACGCTTCAAGTCTGGTACGGGGGTCAACCCGACGACGACCCCTACTGGGGCGGGATGTACTACGCCAGCGACCTCGTGTACAACCTCGGCATTGGCCTGACCTCGATCCCGCCCAACTTTGGACGGGTCTGGTACCCGTGCTTCGACAATTTTGTCGAGCGCGCCACGTACACGTACCACATCACCAGCGCGGGGGGGCGCCGTGCCCACAACCAAGGACACCTCCTCGAGGAAGTGCCATTGGGCGGCGACACCTTGCGCACCTCGTGGGCGCTGGACCACCCCATTCCCACCCACCTCAGTGCCATCGCGGTGGGACCCTATGTGGACCACGATTACACCCACAGCGGCGCGTACGGCGACATTCCCGTCCGCCTGACAAGCAAAGCCGGCGACATCAACGCCATGCAAAACAAGTTTGCCGACCTCGGCTTTGCCATTGACGCCTTGGAACACTGGTGGGGGCCTTACGCTTGGGAACGCGTCGGGTACGTGCTGACCACAGACGGAGCCCTTGAAATCCCGACCAACATCGCCTACCCGAGGTCCATGATGGAACAGAGCAACTTCGCCAACGGCGACCTCTTCGCCCATGAACTTGGACACCACTGGTGGGGAGACCTCGTCGCGCCCACCATCCACAACCACATGTGGCTCAAGGAAGGACCTGCGGAATACAGCAGCCACCTCTTTGTGGAGTGGAAGGATGGCCACGAGGCTTTTGTGGATTTGGTCAAGGACAACCAGCAGTTTGTGCTGGAGGAATGCCACGTCCAAGACGAGGGCTTCTATCCGCTTTCGCCCATGCCCGACGAGCACATTTACGGCCGACACACCTATTACAAAGGCGCCAGCATCATGCACAACCTCCGGGCCTACCTCGGAGATGAGGTGTTCCGAACAGCCTCCCAGGACGTCATCGCCGCGCGCTTTGACAGCCACATGGACGTCGCCGATTTTGAACTGCTTCTCGAAGAAGCCACTGGCGAAGATTTGACGCCCTTCTTCGAGGCGCAGGCCCTGCAACCTGGCTTCAGCACATGGGTGGTGGACAGCCTGACCACGGGTCCGGAGAACGGCTGTTTCTCCACCACGGTGCACGTGCATCAAAAGCTCCGTGCATGCAGCGCCTTTCACGACAACGAACCCCTTGACGTCACCCTTTGGAACGCCCAATGGGACACCACCCTGGTCCATGCACGGGTGGGGGGCGAATTTGACCAAATCACCTTCCTCCACGAAGAACCCTTTGTGCTGCTCGGCCTGAACGCCGACGGAAAGCTGAACCAGGGGCGTTTGGACCACACCTTCGCCATCACGGAGCCCACTGGACTCACCAACCTCCCATGGGTGGACATGCGCGTGGGGTGCGATGAGATTGGCGAGGGCGACAGCATCTTGGTTCGCGTGGAGCACCATTGGGCCGCGCCCGACCAGGGGCCGACAGCGCCCTACGTCGACGCGCTGAGCGACACGCACTTTTGGGTGGTGGACGGAACGTGGGAAGATGGCCAAACCGACACCCCCCTTCTCGACGCTCGGTTGAATTACGTCGGCAACGACGACACCGACTTGGACGCCGGTCTTTACGGCGACACGGAGGAAGGGGCGTTCTTGGCATGGCGGCCGCGTGCGGGAGCTCCTTGGGTCCAGTACCCCGACTACGACTGGCAAGCGGGATCTCTGTCCAACGGCAGCGGCGTCTTCAAGATCACCAAGCTTCGAAAAGGACACTACGCCTTTGCCAAGGGCGACGTCTCTGTGGCAGTGGAAGACCTCGCCGTCGAGGCGGACTTGGCGCTGACCCTTTCACCCAATCCGGCCCACGACGTGTTGGAATGGCGAGGGCTCCCTCTTGACCCCTCACGGCCCGCCACGGTGGAAGTGTTCAACACGGGCGGTCAACTTGTGGCCACGGCCAACCTCTCTGACCGACGCCTCGACGTCAGCCAGTGGCCTGCAGGCACCTACGAATTGAAGGTCATGGATGCGGCACGGATGCCTTTGGCCCAGGGGTCGTTTGTGGTCCTTCGCTGAACGCGCTTAGGGCGCAGAAGCCTCGATCAAGGTCGAGCGCCGCACCACCCCCTCCACTTCTCGGATGTAGGGGCGCTTGTCGAAGTAAGGCGCATAGGCGTACCCTTCGACCGTGAGCAAACGTCCACGGGCCTCGTCCACAACTGTCAGGCTGTAGAACGGGCCGCCCATGAAGTCGTTCTCCATCTTCCAAAGCCCGCGCACTTCCATGGCGAAATGCCCGTCAAACTCCAGCTCTTCGTACGCCGGAAAAAACCGACGTTCCGTGGCCATGTAGCTTCCCTTTGTGGGCCCAGGAACGTGCTTGCGGGTGACTTCGTCGCGGCGGTCCAGCACATGGTCCAACCCAAGTTGGTCCGCACTCACATAGGGCTCGCTGTGCACGAAAAACCCTTGTTGAATGTCGTGGTTGTCTCCCCCTTTCAACCGGGTCAACTGGCGGTCCACCCACCAAAAATCCTCAGCCTTCACGGCCAAGCGCGCGTCCTTGGGCCAAAGCCCTTGAACCCCCCATTTCTCCAGCACCTCCCGAGCGATCACTTCGTTGGGCGAGAGCGCCACAATGTCGGCGAACCGGCGGGCCTCCTCGGCGTGCAACAGGCTCACCATTTCTTGACCACGGGTGGCCAACACCTCTGCAAGTGCGGCCGGTGTTCGGGCCTTGGCCACCATGTAGATCTGACCCCGGCTGTATTTGTTCCTGTAGAACGTCAACGACGGCTCTTGGGTGTCCACACGGTCGCCCACGTCAAGAATCAAGATGTTGCGGTGGGGCTTCCAAAACCGGTCAAACAACTCGGGCTCGAGGTGCACGACGTCCATCAAGGGCTCGTATTGAGGCAGGACGGGATAAGGCTGGCCCATCAACGACTGGATGGTGTCTCCCGCCGCACTGCTCCACACCTCCGTCGGCGCCACCACCACCAACTCACCTGCGGCGCCCACCTTGCCGGGAAGCGCCACACGGGCACCGTCGCCTTCGCACGACGCCACCATGACAAGGAGGCACGCCGCCAAGGCACAGGTCAACGCACGATCAAAGGGTGTTGGGATCTGCATGGATGATGAGTTTTTGGCCCACGCGGATGGTGGTGCTCTTCAGGTCGTTCCACGCTTTCAGTTGCGACACCTTCACCCCGTGCTTGCGTGCAATGGTGCCCAACACGTCCCCGCTCTTCACGCGGTACACGATGGGTTCAGGTTCGTATTTGATGGTGGGGGTCAAATCCGGTTTGTGCGCCCTCATGGCTTCTTCTTGGGCCAAAAACTGTGCCACGCCCGACACCGGCCAACGCACAGGAAATTTCTCGCCCGGTCCAGGCAAAATCTTCAGCCGGTACATGGGGTTCAGAAAGGCCACTTCCGCTTCGCTCAGGTCGGTGACGGCCGCCATTTGGTCAAACCGCAACGGACCTTCGACCATCAGGGTGTCCACCGACAGGGCACCGGGCAGCGTCCGCTGCGGGAAAATCCCGTGGTCGGCATGGTGCTCCATGAGGTAGACCACTGCGATGAAGTTGGGGACGTAATCGCGGGTCTCTTTGGGCAGAAACGGCCGCACTTCCCAGTAGTTGGTCTTGCCTCCTGACCGTCGGATGGCTTTGTTGACGTTTCCCGGTCCAGCATTGTACGCGGCCAGGGCGAAGTACCAGTCGTCGTACATGTTGTACAACCGGCGAAGGTGACGGCACGCCCCCTCCGTGGCCTTCAATGGATCTTTTCGTTCGTCGATGTAGCCGTCGATTCGCAGGCCCTCGGCCTTGGCCGTGTAGTACATGAATTGCCAAAGGCCACGTGCGCCCGCCGGGGACCGCGCCTCTGGGTTCAATCCACTCTCCACCACCGACAGGTACTTCAATTCAAGGGGCAACCCTTCTCGGGACAACACCTCTTCAAACAATGGGAAGTACATCGCCGAACGGCCGAGCATGGTTCCCAAGTGGTGGGTGCGACGTTTGCCGTACGTCACAATTCGCCGGTGCGCCACAGGGTTCCAACGGAGATCGAGTTCAGACAAGACGTTCAACGCGGCGAGGCCTGCAGCAACAGATGCAGAGTCCAAGTTGGCGCCGATGGGGGCGATCCCCACATCCGGAAGGTTCCACAACGACGTGTCTGAACTCACACAGTGAGACGTCTCGCACCACTCGACCCAGGCCGATTCCCAGCCTTGAATCACAAGGTCCGACGCCGCAGAATCAGCCGCCGCTTCGCCTGCAGTGTCGGACACGAGCACTGCGGTGAGGGTGTCGCCCATGGCGAGCGTCAGGGACAGCGTGTCCTGTCCCAGTGCCCAAAGGCACCAAGACGTCAGAACAACACTGAGCCACGCCCCACGGCCGGTCATCACGAGGCCTTGTCGGACCCGTCGGCCTTGTCGTCTTTTCCGCTGGAGGCGTCTTTGAATTCCTTCATGCCTTGGCCAAGGCCACGCATGAGCTCAGGGATTTTGCGGCCGCCAAAGAGCAGCAAAATGACCAATGCAATGAGGAGGAGTTGAGTTGGACCTACGGCACCCATGGTGTGATGATTTGAGGCGAAGTTCCGAAATCCCGGGCAGTTGCCAACCACCAAGAGCTTAAGTCCTCAACGGCACGTTGTCGATGAGACGGACGCCTTCCACGTGCGCGGCCACCACCACGTGACGGTGAGGGTGCGAAGGGACGTGGGCGGGCTCGAACGTTTGGGCGTCCACCACATCCAAGTACTCCAGCTCCACGCCGGCCAGGGCGTCCAACTCAGCCCGAGACCGTCCCAAAGCCAACTCGACGCTGTCCCCTGACCCCACGGCTTCGTCCACCGCTCGCAAACACCGACTGAGGGAGAGGGCCGTGCGCAATCCCTCTGGACTCAGGCGGCTGTTGCGGGAACTCAACGCCAAGCCGTGGGCGTCCCGGATCAGCGACCCCACCACCACGTGCACCTCTGGATGACGCTCCTTGGCGAGTCGCTTCACCACCGCCACCTGCTGGAGGTCCTTTTCGCCAAACACGGCCACCTTCGGTTGAACGGCGTCGAAGAGCAGGTCCACCACCGCCACCACGCCGTCAAAATGACCAGGCCGATGGGCACCCTCGTACGCCGAAGTCAGGGCGCCCCAATCCACCGAGGGCGCCTCAGGCGTGCCCCCGTACAAGTCCTCTGCCGAGGGAGCAAACACCGCGTCGGCACCTGCCGTTTGCGCCTTTTGGGCGTCGGACTCAAGGGCGCGGGGATAGGACTCGAAGTCCGACGATTCGTTGAACTGCGTGGGGTTCACCAAAATCGAAACCACCACCAAGTCGCACTGAGCTGCCGCCGTTCGGATCAAGCTGGCATGCCCGTCGTGCAAGGCGCCCATGGTCGGAACAAACCCTGTGGATTTGCCGGACCAATTCGACTTCTGTTGCCATTCTCGCAACGCGTCCAAAGAATGCAAAAGGACCATGAAATGACGGTGTTTTGGCTCTGAAACCCGCGTAAATGCTTGGAATTGGGGTCAAAAATACTTATCTTGGTGCTCCGTTTCACGTATGACATAACTAGAATGAGCAAGCCACGCGTCCTGTACATCTCTCAGCATCTGACTCCTTACCTCCCTGAAACCACCATGAGCCATGTCTCGCGCATGTTGCCTCAAGGGACCCACGAGAAGGGCAAAGAGATCCGCGTGTTCATGCCTCGTTTTGGGAAAATCAACGAGCGTCGTCACCAATTGCACGAAGTGATTCGTCTCTCTGGGATGAACTTGAACGTGAACGACACCGACCACCCTTTGATCATCAAGGTGGCCTCCATTCCATCGGCGCGCATCCAGGTGTACTTCATCGACAACGACACGTACTTCAAGCGGAAGGCCGTGTTGGAAGACGCCGACGGCAACTTCTTCGCAGACAACGACGAGCGCAGCTTGTTCTTCGTTCGCGGCGTGTTGGAGACGGTGCGCAAGTTGGGCTGGGCGCCCGACATCATTCACTGCAGCGGTTGGATGACCAGCCTCGTGCCCCTCTACCTCAAGCACGTCTTCGCTGACGAACCCTACTTCGAAAAGGCCAAGGTCATTTACCACGCCTTCGACGAAGGATTTGAAGGCGCCCTTGACGGCGGCATGGCGGCCAAGGCCGAAGCGCACGGCATTCCAGCCGACGCTTTGTCAAGCCTCGCAGAGCCCACGTTTGAGAACCTCAACGCCCTCGGCATGCAGGGTGCGGATGCGGTCATCGTCGGATCGGAAAACCTCACGCCCGACTCGCAAGCCGTGCTCGCAGGGTTGGACAAGCCCATCCTGCCCTTTGGCGGTGGAGAAGGCTTTGTGTCGGAGATCAACGCCTTCTACGACACGATGCTTGAGGGAAAAACTGAGGCTGTCGCGGAGTAAGAGAAGTTCTTGTTGAACTTCGTGCCCTCATGAAGAGGACCGACTTCCGCATCCACCCGACAGTCTATGTGTTTCTTGGATGCTTTTTGACACTCCTTGCGGGGTGCACCAAGCCTTCGACCGACATTGGTCTTGGGCTCCAACCTGCGTCGGAATTGCTCGACGTGGCCGTCACCGACACCGTCACCGTTGAGCTCGCCACGGTCCGCGAGGACAGCCTCGCCACAGATCGGCTCAGCACAGGATTGATCGGCCAAGTGTATGTTCCTCGGTTTGGAAACGTGCGTGCCTCCCTGGCCACGCAACTCCGGTTGTCGGCCACCGATGTCAACTTTGGAGAGAATCCCGTTGCGGACAGCCTGTTTTTGCAGCTTCGCTACACCGGCGACTTCTACGGTCGCCTCACGCCCACGTCCTTTTCCGTGCAGCCCTTGATGGACTCCTTGTCTTTGGACAGCACCTACCAGTCCAACCTCCAGTTGGCCACCACAGGCGACGAATGGGTGGACGGGATGCAGGGTCCGCTCGAATTGACGCCAGACCAAGACGTTCTTCTTGGGGCAGACACGCTGCCACCCACGCTCCGCATTCCCCTGCGCAACGACGTGGGACAAGCCATTCTCGACCTCGACACCACATCGTTTGACGACAACGCCTCTTGGTTCGACTTCCTGCCAGGGATTCAAGTGGCTTCCACTGGCACAGGACGGGGCGTTCCTGCGTTTGACA
>WTJL01000167.1:8087-18613 GCA_011524845.1 Flavobacteriales bacterium
TCCAAGGGGATCTCGCCACACTCGACGGCGACGAAAGCTTGGACGCCTTGCCTGGCGACCAACGGGCCTACGTCATGTCCGCCTCAGGAAGCAAAGTCCGGTTGCGGTTCCCACACCTTGGCGCGTTTTTGGACAGCGCCGGTCATGTGCCGACCGTGTTGAAAGCCGAGCTCAAAGTGCCGGTGGAGGAAATGTTTTTGGACAAACCCATTCCTGCGCAGGACCAGCTGTTTGTGTTGTTGGAAGGAACCTCCGGTGGCTTTGTCGAGTCGCCAGACCAGGACGCCCCCATCTCCGTGGGCGGCTTGTTTGACCCTGCGCAACGCGCGTTTGTGTTCAACTTGAGCAGCACCGTGCAGGCCCTCATGAAAGGTCAACTCGACGGTCGGGAGTTGTACCTTGTGTCCAGTCGCGCGGGCATCTCCATTTCAAGCGTGGTGCTCAAAGGGACGGAAGCTTCCGACCCCACCACGTTGACCCTGACCCTCGGACGCTAACCCCAACTACGCCCTCGCACCATGTGTGGAATTGTCGGATACCTCGGACCCCAAAAGGCTTACCCCATCCTTGTGGATGGACTGAAACGGCTGGAGTACCGCGGCTACGACAGCGCCGGCATCGCAACGTTGGAGGCGGACAATGTTTTGCGCATTGAAAAGAAGCAGGGCAAAGTGGCCAACCTCGAGGCCCACGTGGGAGAGCACCTGCCCCAAGGGACGGTGGGCATCGGCCATACGCGGTGGGCCACTCACGGCCCCCCCAGCGACGTGAATGCCCATCCTCATGCAGGTGGTCGCGGGCGCATCGCCGTCATCCACAACGGCATCATCGAGAACTACGAGGCCATTCGAGAGCTCCTGACCCACCGTGGCCACGACCTCGTCAGCGAGACGGACACCGAAGTTTTGGCGCACTTCATTGAAGAAGTGCAGCACACCACAGGGTTGGACCTTCCGGACGCCGTTCGAACTGCACTGAAGGAAGTGGTGGGCGCCTACGCGCTCGTCGTTCTCGACCAAAGCCAGCCCGACCGACTCATTGCCGCCAGAAAATCGTCGCCCCTTGTGATCGGTGTGGGTGCAGACAACGAGTTCTTTGTGGGCTCCGACGCCACCCCCATTGTGGCGCACACCAAAAACGTCATCTACCTCGAAGACGAGGAAGTGGCCACGATGCATCGCTCGGGAGAATTGACCATTCGCACCATTGGCGACGCCGTGGTGACGCCAGAGATTCACGCCATCGAATTGGAAATGGCGTCCCTGGAAAAAGCTGGGTACGACCATTTCATGCTCAAAGAGATTTTTGAGCAGCCCAAGTCCATCCGCGACTCGATTCGTGGCCGCATTCGACTTCAAGCAGGTGAGTCGACCGTGTCTGGCATTGACGACCACTGGGACGTATGGAGCCAAGCCAAACGCATCCTCATCCTCGGGTGCGGCACCAGTTGGCATGCCGGCCTCGTCGCCGAATACCTGTTCGAGAGCCTTGCCCGGATCCCTGTGGAGGTGGAATACGCGTCCGAATTCCGCTACCGCACACCCATCATCCGTGAAGACGACGTGGTCATCGCCATTTCCCAAAGCGGGGAGACGGCGGACACGCTGGCCGCCATTCGCTTGGCGAAAGAACAAGGCGCCCATGTGTTTGGCGTGTGCAACGTGGTGGGGTCAAGCATCGCCCGCGAGACCCATGCCGGGGCGTACACCCACGCCGGTCCTGAAATTGGCGTGGCGTCCACCAAAGCATTCACTGCCCAAGTGGCCGTCCTCACCATCCTGGCCATGCACGTGGGCCGACGGTTGGGTCAACTGGAAGACCAAACGTTCATGCGCTTGATGACGGGACTGGACAACATCCCCGGCCTGGTGGAAAAGGTGCTCGACGGTGCGGGAGCCATTGAGCACATCGCCGAGAAATTCGCGGGGGCAGACAACGCCCTCTACCTCGGGCGCGGATACCAATTTCCCGTCGCCCTCGAGGGCGCGTTGAAGCTGAAGGAAATCAGCTACATCCACGCGGAGGGCTACCCCGCCGCTGAAATGAAGCACGGTCCCATCGCGTTGATCGACGACGCCATGCCCGTGGTGTTCATCGCCACCCAAGACGAAGTGTACGAAAAGGTGGTCAGCAACATCCAAGAGGTCAAGGCGCGAGGAGGCCAAATCCTCGCGGTCGTCACGGAAGGCGACACGAAGGTCCGCGCCCTCGCCGACCACATCTTGGAGATTCCCAAGGTGCACGAAGCCCTTGCTCCGTTGCTCACGGTCATCCCGATGCAACTGTTGAGCTATCACATTGCGTTGATGAGAGGGTGCAACGTGGACCAACCACGGAATTTGGCCAAAAGCGTCACGGTGGAATGACCCGTTTGTCCCTTGTTTGACAGGGTTATCAACATTCGCTTCTGCGAATGTTAACAACCTAATTTTATTGTGAATCTCTCGTTGTGTGCTTTCTTGCACCACCGAATCATTGAAACCTAAATTTCAGTCATGAAAAAACTGATGTTCACCTTGGCCGCCTTTGCGGTGGCTTTCACCTCCGCCAATGCGCAAAAGCAATTGGGCGGCGAGCACAACATTGAAGTGTCCTTCAATCCGTTTGGTGCCAACCCCATCAACGCTTCTGTCATCAAGTACAGAAACTTCCTCGACGACGACGCTGCGTTGCGTGTGACCCTCGGTCTCAACAACACCAGCAACAGCTACCTCGTGGTGCCTGAGAACTCCTTGCAAGAAGCAGGTGCAACAGGCACGCTCACTCACCCAGACTTGTTCTTGACCAACGACCACTCTCGTTTGGACTTGGGCATCGGCTACGAAAAGCACTTCAAGGGCACAGACAACTTGTCTCCCTACCTCGCCGTGGGAGCCGGTGTGAGCATGAACTCTTTGAACCTCTCTCGCGAGCGCTTCAGCGCCCTCAACTTGGACGGAAGCACCGTGAACTCTGGTTTCTGGGAAGATGAGCCCGATCCCGCCAACTGGGGTGTGTGGTCGTACTCCAACGAAATCAAGTCCACCACCATCAACGTGGATTTGCTCTTCGGTGCAGACTACTACTTCAACGACGCGATCTACGTCGGTTTTGAAGCCGGTCTCCGCTTCGCACAAACGTCTGGCATCACGTCCACCATCACTGCGAGCGACAACAACGCCTTCAACATCTACTTCGACGGCGGTTCAGGCGACGAGAACTCTTCGTTGCTCGTCCAAAACACTGTAACTGGTGGCACTGGCTTCCAGTGGAACAGCGCCACAGAAGTGAACTACGTCATCAACGGCCAGCCATGGCTCGGCGACGGCGTGTCTTCTGTCAACCCCAACGGCGGTCCTGCCGATCAAGCTGCCTACATCGCAGCGGACGCTCTTTGGAGCGACTGGGTGGAGCAGTCTCCTGCCACTCAGGACGCCTTGATCGACTCACCACGTGACGCCTTCTTTAGCGGGTCCAACTTCTTGGGCACGTACTCAACAGGCATGCTCCGTATTGGTTACTTGTTCGAATAAGAACAAACCCACTTCGACTTTCACAGAAAGGCGCCCTCGTGGCGCCTTTCTTCGTTTCTTGAGGTCATGCATTGTCACTTCGAATGGAACGGCATCGCCCATCGTGCCGATCTGACGCGTCCTGTGGACTTGAGCACCGTGCTGGTGGGAAACGGCGGCCCCAACCCCTCGGCTTGGTATGTGGATTCTCCCACCATGACGCCGGTCCGCGGCGACGGGTTCGTGGGTGCCGTCGACCAAGGGGGTTCCGTGAATTTTCGTGACATCCTGTTCAACCCCCACGGCCATGGCACCCACACCGAATGCCTGGGACACATCACCCCCGTCGTGCATCCAGTGGACCCGTTGTTTCGCAACGCCTCGTCCCATTTCCCGTGTTTGGCCATCAGCGTCACCCCGCAGCGGCGGGAGGACGACCTCGTGGTGGACGTCGACAGCCTCCAAGCCTTGCCCGACGGTCCGTGGCCTCCTGCGTTGGTGGTGAGAACGCTCCCCAACGACGACGCCAAGCGGACCAAAGCCTGGTCCAACACCAACCCCCCTTATTTCACCGTGGCGTTCATGGACAAACTCGTTGAGCACGGCGTCCTGCACGTGCTGGTGGACCTGCCGTCCGTGGACCGCGAAGTGGACGGCGGACGATTGGAGGCCCATCATGCGTTTTGGCGGGTTCCCGACAACCCCAGACAAGGGTGCAGCATCACGGAGCTCATCTACATGCCTTCCAATGCGCCAGACGGGATGTACCTGCTGCACCTCGGGGTGGCTCCCATGGACAACGACGCAGCGATCAGCCGCCCGGTGCTTTATCCGTTGGTCGGATCGACCTGAGGCAAGACCACCACAAAGGCGCTTCCCTTGCCCAACTCGGACGACACGTCCAAGCGTCCTCCTGCTCCTTTGACAATCGCGCGCACCATGGCCAAGCCCAGGCCAAGCCCGTGGGTTTTGGTGGTGAATTTGGGCTCAAAAATCCGCTCCAAACGTGCTTCCTCGATGCCTTCGCCATTGTCCAGCACCTCCACGGTCGCCTGTCCGCCTGCGCAGGTCAGCCGCACCTTCACGTCCACATCGCGACCCGGAGCCGATTCCAACGCGTTTTGCACCAAGTTGTTGAACGCACGCATGAGCCGCGTCCGGTCCGCAAACACCTCCACTTCTCCCGAAGGCAACTCGAGCTGAACGCCTGACGATTCGTGCAGGTACACCACGTCCTGAAGCAATTGAGGGAGTCCGATTCGGCTCATTTCTGCCTTGCCGTCTGTGGCCAACAAAGCAAAGCCTTCCGCAATGTTGCTCAAGGCGTCGATCTGCTGGGTGGTGGTTTGGGTGTAGCGCTTCAACCGCGCCTCAAAATCGGGGGCGCCATCTCGCCACGCACGGTCCAGGTGTTGGGCCCCCAACTTCAATGGCGTCAACGGGTTTTTGATCTCATGGGCAACCTGCTGGGCCATCTCGCGCCACGCCCCTTCCCGCTCCAACGACGCGCGCGCATTCATGCTCTCTTCCAACTGAGCCAACAAGGCGTTGTACGACGTCACCAAACTCCCGATCTCGTCCTTCCAGCGGTACGTGAGCGTTTTGCCTTGGCCCCGTTGCAAAGGATTGGATTGCATGTCCGAGCTCAGGCGCCTCAGAGGGCCCACAATCGAGTTGGACAGGGAAAACCCGAGCACCCCCACCAAGAGGAACAAAAGGGCGTACACGGGCGCCAAACGAAGCAAGAACGCCTTCCAGTCTGCCTCCTCGGCCAAGCGCGGGTCGTAATGGACGTGTCCCAGCGCAAGCACCTCTCCTCCTCCCGTCCTCAAAGGCCAAACGACTTCCGTGCCTCCCCGCACGTTGGGGATCTCCGTTCTTCCCTCTCCCTGAGTGGCCGATTCCAAAACACGCGCGTCCAAGGACAAGGCCACCGTGCTGTCCGGCGACCCTGGGCCCGCTGAAGTGGTGACCAACCGTCCTTGGCTGTCGTACAGGGAAAACGTCAGGCTGTGCACGTCCGCGAGCTCGCAAATGCGGTCGGTGAACACCAGGGCCAAGCTGTCCTGACCCACGGAACCTCCCATGCGCTCCAGCATGTAGCTCAGGCTTCGTTGCAGCGCCGCCTCTTTGCGCAACAAGCGCTGGGCGTTGTAGGTGGCTTCTGCGTCCACGCCGTACCGGTACGCCACATAGCCCGTGGCCACCAGTGCGCAGAGCACCACTGCCATCATGCCCAGGAAAATGCGAAACCTCAAGCCCATGGGCTCAAGCTAACCACAAAGTGTGCCAAGAAAACGGGAAGGGACGGATTAGCCGTCGAGCGCCTCTGACCCGGCCACGATCTCGAGAATCTCCGTCGTGATGGCCGTCTGACGTGCCTTGTTGTAGGTGATGCGCAAGTCGCGGAGCAACTCACCACCGTTGTCGGTGGCTTGGTGCATGGCCGTCATGCGCGCGCCATGCTCGGCGGCGTGGCTGTCAAGCAAGGCCTTGTACAATTGAACCCGCAGGGCGTTGGGAAGCATGCGCTCCACAATTTCCTCCTTGTTGGGCTCGAAGATGTAGTCCACAGACGACGCGTCACTCTCGCCTTCCGTGTCAGGAAGCATGGGCAAGAACGCTTCCTCGGTGGGAAGTTGCACTGCTGCGTTTTTGAATTGGTTGTACGCCAACACCACCCGGTCGTACGTGCCATCGGCAAACTGAGCCATGACTTCGTTGGCAACGTCGGACGCATGGGCGAAATCCAGGTTGTCAAACAAAGTGGTCGCGGCGTCACCAAACCCTTCAGCGACCGGCCACTCCAATCGGTTGGCAGCGTCCAAGGCCTTTTTGCCCAAGGGCAACACGGCATACGCTTGATTCGCCTCCTCGCACGCTTTCACTGCGCTCGTCGCAAGCTTCACAACGTTGTTGTTGAAGGCGCCGCACAACCCACGGTTGGAGGTGATGGCCACAATCAACACCCGCTTGACCTCACGAACTTCCGAGTACTGACCTTCCCCCTGCTCCAAGCTGGCGCTCACATTGGCCAACATGCCCTGAAGCTTCACTGCATAAGGGCGCATTTGGGTGATGGCGTCTTGCGCACGACGAAGCTTGGCTGCAGACACCATCTTCATTGCAGAGGTGATCTGCATGGTGTTCTGCACCGAGGTGATGCGTTCGCGTACTTCTTGAAGTCCTCCAGCCATGGCTTAACGAATCAGGCGTAACGGGCGGTCATTTCTGCTGCCGCAGACTCAATCACGCTGGTTTCAGCGTCGGTGTATTTGCCGGCTTTCAACGAAGCCATCGTGTCGGCGTGCTTGTTGCGCATGTAGTCGAGGAACTCGACCTCAAACTCGCGGATCTTGTCCACAGGGACGTCCTTCAACAAGTTCTTGGTGCCGCAGTAGATGATGGCAATCTGCTCCTCCACGGGGAGGGGCGAGTTTTGGTCTTGCTTCAAGATCTCCACGTTGCGCTCACCCTTGCCGAGCACGGCCTTGGTTGCGTCGTCGAGGTCAGAGCCAAACTTGGCAAACGCCTCCAGCTCGCGGAACTGAGCTTGGTCAAGCTTCAGTGTACCTGCCACCTTCTTCATGGACTTGATCTGCGCAGAACCCCCCACACGGCTCACCGAGATGCCCACGTTGATCGCGGGACGCACACCGGAGAGGAAGAGGTTGGATTCCAAGAAGATTTGTCCATCCGTGATGGAGATCACGTTGGTCGGAATGTACGCCGACACGTCACCCGCTTGGGTCTCAATGATGGGGAGGGCCGTCAATGAACCGCCACCCTTCACTTTGCCCTTGAGGGACTCGGGGAGGTCGTTCATTTGGGCTGCGATGCTGTCCTCCGCGATGACCTTTGCCGCACGCTCGAGCAAACGAGAGTGGAGGTAGAACACGTCACCTGGGTAAGCCTCACGTCCTGGAGGACGGCGAAGCAACAACGACACCTCACGGTAGGCCACGGCCTGCTTGGAGAGGTCATCGTACACCACCAATGCCGGACGGCCTGTGTCGCGGAAGTACTCTCCGATGGCCGCACCCGTAAACGGTGCGTAGAACTGGAGAGGTGCAGGGTCAGAAGCCGTTGCGGCCACCACCACGGTGTAGGCCAAGGCGCCTGCCTCCTCGAGCGTCTTCACGATGCCCGCTACTGTCGAGCCCTTCTGGCCCACAGCGACGTAGATGCAGAACACGGGCTCACCCGCGTCGTAGAACTCCTTCTGGTTGATGATGGTGTCAATGGCCACCGTCGTCTTTCCAGTCTGACGGTCGCCAATGATCAACTCACGCTGTCCACGGCCGATGGGGATCATCGCGTCGATGGACTTGATGCCTGTCTGCAAAGGCTCGTTCACAGGCTGACGGTAAATCACACCAGGCGCCTTGCGCTCGATCGGCATGTCAAACGTCTCTCCCGTGATGGGGCCCTTGCCGTCAATCGGCTCGCCCAACATGTTGACCACGCGGCCCAACATGCCTTCACCCACCTTGACCGACGCAATGGAATTCGTGCGCTTGGCCGTGCTGCCTTCCTTCAAGTCTCCTGAAGGCTCGAGCAACACCACACCCACGTTGTCTTCCTCGAGGTTGAGGACGATGCCGCGAACGCCATTTTCAAATTCGATCAATTCCCCGGACTGCACACTTGTCAATCCGTAAATGCGGGCGATTCCGTCTCCCACCTGGAGGACGGTGCCAACTTCCTCAAGTTGAGCTGCACTTGCAGATCCTGCGAGTTGCTCGCGGAGGATGCTGGAGACTTCTGCTGGGTTGATATCAGCCATCAGTTTGTGATTTTGTCCCGATCAGAATTCGGGCTCGTAATCGTGTTCCGTGAGTTCGCGGCCAAGCGCCTGGATTTGGCGCTTCACCGAGGCGTCGATCATCTGATCTCCGATGTGGAGGATGTACCCTCCGAGGATGTCAGGATCGACCTGTTCAGTCAATTCCACTTCGCCCTTGTGGACTTTGGCCACTTGGGCAAGGATGCTGGACCGCAACGCGTCTGTCAATGCCACTGCCGTGGTCACCGTCACAGATTGAATGTTGCGAAGGGCCCGAAGCTGGGTTTGGCCTTCTTGGACCATGTCCACCACCAAACCTTCTCGCCCTTTCTGGATGAGGATTTGGAGGTAACTCGCCGTGAGTTCACCCACGTGCCCCTTGAGCACAGCGTCCAGCACTGCCTGCTTCTTGTCCCCCTTGACAATGGGGCTTTGAAGCAGCACCACCAAGTCGCGTGAGCCTTCGAACAACGCGTCAAGCGTGTCCAAATCCTGACCCACCGCATCCAACTCGTTGCGCTCTTGCGCAAGAGAAAGAAGGGCTTTCGCGTAACGTGCGGCGACTCGTGCTGTAGCCATGGCTTAGTTCAATGGGCTTTCGTCGATCAACTTCTGCACCAACGCTTGCTGCTTGTCGTCGCCAGACAATTCTGTGCGAATGAGCTTTTCAGCGATGGTCACAGACAACTTCGCCACTTCCGCCTTCAATTCCGCTACCGCGGCTTTGCGTTCTGTGGCGATTGCTTGGCGAGCGTTTTCCGCTTCACGAGAGGCCTCGTCTTTGGCTTTGGCCTTGGCCTCTGCCACCACCTTGTCTGCCATCTCGCGCGCTTCACGCAACATCGCGTCGCGTTCTGCACGTGCTTCCTGAAGCAGGCGGTCGTTGTCCGCTTGCAAGGCCGTCATTTCTGAACGGGCCTTGTCTGCTTCATTCAAGGCAGTGGCAATGCTCTCTTCGCGCTCCTTCAGGGCAGTGAGGATCGGCCCCCACGCCATTTTGCGCAGCAAGAACATGACCACCAAAAAGGCAATGGTGGACCAGACGACTGTCCCGAATGCGGGTGTCAGCAGCGCCTCCATCGAATTATCCGAGGGCGACGAGCAAGCAAACAATCACACCGAAGAGGGCAACACCCTCAACCAGTGCCGCAGCAACGATCATGTTGGAGCGAATGTCGCCAGCGATTTCAGGCTGACGGGCCATGGCTTCCAAGGCAGATCCGCCAATGCGTCCAACACCGAGGCCTGCGCCGATAGCAGCAGCACCAGCACCGAGGCCTGCGAGGCCCTGTCCAATTTCAAGAAGGATGGTCAACAATTCCATTTGGAAAATTTTGAAAGAGTAATAAGAATCAATGATGGGCCTCGTGGGTCGCTTCACCGAAGTAAATCGCGGCCAAGAGGGTAAAGACAAATGCTTGCAAGAACGCCACAAGGAGTTCGAGGCAGTACATGAAAATCATGAAGGCCGTGGAGAAGATGCCAATGCCGTACCCGGCAGCCATCGCCTCTCCGCCTTTGCCGAAGATGAGAATCAAGCTCACAAACGACAAGATGATGATGTGACCCGCGCTGATGTTGGCCGTCAAACGGATCATCAACACGATGGGCTTCAAGAACATTCCCACGATCTCGATGGGGATGATGATGGGCATCACAAACAGAGGCACACCTGGAGGCCAGAACAAGTGGCCCCAGTAATGCTTGTTTCCATTGAGCGTGGTGATCAAGAACACCAACGACGCCAACACCATGGTGATGCCCAAGGTGCCTGTCACGTTGAAGCCTCCAATGAATGGAACAAGGCCCAACAAGTTGGCGAAGAAGATGAAGAAGAACACCGTCATCAGGAAGGGCAAGAACTTGTCCGCCTTCTCTTTTCCAATGTTGGGAACGGCAATCTCGTCACGAAGGAACAACACCAAGGGTTCAAGGGCGTTGGTCATTCCTGTGGGCGCTTGACCCTGACGGTTCTTGTAGCTTCCTGCCATGCGGCCAAACAACAACACCATCAAGCCCAGCATGAGAAGCATGCCGAAAATGGATTTGGTGATGCTCAAGTCGTACACCACAGGTCCGTGGTGGCCATGGTCTGCGTGATCGTGTTCTCCGTGGTCGTGACCAGCATGCTCTTCGTGTGCCTCGTGATCGTGATCGGCATGGTCATGGTCACCGTGCGCATCGTGGTCGTGGCCGGCATGGTCGTCGTGACCGTGACCTGCGTGGTCACCCGCCACAGCAATGTGGCC
>WTJL01000096.1 GCA_011524845.1 Flavobacteriales bacterium
TCCTGCCACAGGAATTCAGCCGTGCGCAAGAACAGGCGTGTGCGCATTTCCCAGCGCACCACGTTGGCCCACTGGTTCACGAGCAACGGCAAGTCGCGGTAGCTCTGAATCCAGTTCTTGTAGGTGTTCCAAATGATGGTCTCCGACGTGGGACGAACGATGAGTTCTTCTTCCAAACGCGCGTCCGGGTCCACCACCACGCCTTCCCCGTTGGGGTCGTTCTTCAGACGGTAGTGCGTCACGACCGCGCATTCCTTGGCAAAGCCCTCCACGTGGGCGGCCTCCTTGCTCAAGTAGCTCTTGGGGATGAACAGCGGGAAGTACGCGTTGACGTGGCCGGTGTCCTTGAACATGCCGTCGAGCACGTCCTTCATCCGTTCCCAAATGGCAAACCCGTACGGCTTGATGACCATGCATCCCTTCACGTCGCTGTGCTGGGCGAGGTCCGCCTGCACAACGAGTTCGTTGTACCATTTGCTGTAGTCTTCTTCGCGGGAAGTGAGCTTGCTGGCCATTTTTGGTATGGTTTATGCTTGTAGAGGTTGGAGACTCTGAAAGTCACGCAAAATTACGGAATGTAGTACCTTGAACCACGGCAGATGAACATGCACTCTCCTTCCCTTCGCACCGGGTCCTTCGCGACCTTCATGGCCCTGCTTCTTGTGGTGATTTCCACGGGATGTGGCAGCCTCATGCAACGCACGGCCAACCTCGAAGACGACGAGCTGTACCTCGAGCGTGGAGAGGAATTCATCACGGACGCCGAATACCTCGCTTACGCCTATGAACAAGCGGGATACGACGCTGCGGCAGGCGAAATGAACGCGCCCGATGCTCGAGGTGGCGACGCCTTCCAGAGCAGCTTTGGCTACGTGCCTCAGAGCTTGCGCGGCCGCTCGATGTTGCGCGGGTACATGACGCCGTATGGTGCGGCTGGGTTTGGGCCCAACCCCTACGATCCTTGGGGAAGCAGTTTCTACGGAGGATACAGCGCCTACAACCCCGGATTTTACGACCCTTACAACCCCTACGGCAGCCCCATGGGAGGAGGTGGGTTTGGCTACAACTCATGGGGGGTGAATCCCTACATGGGCAACAGTTGGGGGAACGGATGGGGCATGAACCCTTACGCCTACAACCCTTACGGTTACGGATACAACGGGTACAATCCCTACAACCCCTATGGCGTGGGCGGGATGTACGGTGGCGTGAACACTTGGGGCAACCCTTGGGGAAGCGACGTCTTTGAAGTCAACAACGTGGTGGTGGCGCCACGCACCCCCATTTGGACCTCGTCGTCCATCAACTCCAACGGTGGCGGAGGCCGACTCCTCACCAACAAAGTGGAGGAAGAAGGTGGCAAGCCCGCCACTGAATCGGCGGCGCCCATGACCATTTGGCGCGGTGTGGACGCGGTGAATGGCCGCACCCAAGAACGCGAAAGCCGTCCCGCACGCACCGTGACGTCGCCCACCTTCCCGGAGCCTGCACGGACCACGCCGTCCAACACCACCCGCTCCTCCTACGGCTCTGGCAGCACCCCGTCGACGGGGCGTTCGACGTGGGGATCGTCTGGCAACTCGGGCACCTCTCGCCCCTCTTCCACACGAAGCAACACGTCGCGCAGCGGCTCGTCGCGTGGAAGCAGCTGGGGTGGCTCCTCCTCGGGATCCTCGCGCAGTTCAGGTTCAAGCACCCGACCCAGCACAGGACGCTCGTCCGGAAGCAGCTCCGGCCGAAGCAGTTCAGGACGCAGCGGCAGCAGCAGCCGCAGCGGTGGACGCGGTGGATTCCCTGCGCCCTGATGGCCATGACGCTGCGTGTCCGATGGGGGCTGACGGTGTGCCTTGCTGCAGGCGCTTTCCACCTCCAAGCCCAAAATGAAACCGACGTTCTTCGCTATGGATGGCTCGATCCCTTGTCGTCCACCCGCGTGACCGCCATGGGTGGTTCGTTTGGCGCCCTTGGGGCCGACCTCAGCTGCATGGGCATCAACCCTGCCGGCCTTGGGATGTACCGTCGTGGTGACCTCGTCATGAACGCGGGCGTTCACAGCGCCTCGACCACGTCCCTTTGGGGAACACGGCAGGTCGACGCAGCCCGCGCCGACGTGGTGGCAAGCAACTTTGGGGTGGCCTTGACCTACCCCAGTGTGGACGCCGACTGGCCCTTCTTCACCCTCGCCGTGGCCCACCAAAACCGCGCCCCGTTCACCCAGCAAGTGAACATCGATGGGGTGACCACCGAGGCATCAGTCTCGGACCTGTTTGTGTCGCAGGCGCTGGACGATGCCGCGATCTACGGCTACGCCAGCACAGACGAAGCCTTGAGCGACGGCCTCATTTACGGCTACGGTGCATCCCTGGCCTGGCGCACAGGCCTGTTGCTCCCCGACAACGCCAACCTCTACGCCACCGCTGTGGAAGGGGCCGTGAGCGTGGACCGACGCATCGAACGGGAAGGCCGGTTGGCGGAGACCCAAATCGCGTTTGGCACCATGTTCCAAGACCGCATATCCATTGGCGCCACCCTCGGGCTCCCCAAGGTGTCGTTCGAAGAAACCTCGGTCCACACCGAAGCCTCGGTGGCCTCCGATGCCGACTTGCGCGATTGGCGGTACGAGGAATCGTTGAGCATCAGTGGGCGTGGGATGCTGTTGCGGTTTGGGGTGCTCGCTCGGGTGTCCGATGTGTTGCGCGTCGGGTTGGCCCACCAAACCCGAGGCCGCCTGACCTTGCTCGACACCTACGCCACGGCCATTCGAACGTCGTGGCTGGACGCCACGGAAGAGGCGGCCACCAGCCCCACGTCCAACTCCGAGTACCTCATGTTGACCCCCGACCGCAGCACCGTGAGTGCCAGCGTCCTCATGGGCAAGCTGGGGGTGCTCAATGCCGACTACGTGCGCAGCGACATGCGTCGGGGTGAACTCCGCGACTCTGGCGGGTTCTTGTCCTCAGGCTACGATTTTGAAGCTGAAAATGCTGCCGTCGACAGCGGGTACCGCGTGGTGCATCAAGCACGGGTGGGCATCGAATTGCGGGTCGGAGACGACAACCAGTTCCGCATTCGAGGCGGTGGCGGCATGGCCACTTCTCCCTTCGTAGGCGACGCGGTGCAATCGGATGCCAACCGGTACCACGTCAGCGTAGGCGGAGGGTACCGCATCGGCAACGTGCACTTTGGAGTGGCGTGGCGCACCGCTTGGCACAGCGAAGACTACTACTTCATGGGGGCGTTCTCCCCTGAACCGGCCGGCCAACTCCAACGCCGGGCAAGTTCCTTGCTTCTCTCGGCAGGACTCCGCCTCTGACCCCCTGCGATCTTTTCCTGCACAAAAAAGCCCACCTGAGAGGATGGGCTTTTTTGATGGACGCCAGAGGCGTCGCGTGTCGCTCACTTACTTCTTCAACTTGGCGATTTCCTTGTCGAGAAGGGTGTTCATGCGCGTCAACTCCTCGTCAGCGAGCTCCTTGTCCACAAGGATGCGGCCGCTGTGCTCGTCCACGATGATGCGCTTGCGCTGGGCAATGTCGATTTGACGCTGAGGTGGAATCTTGATGAACGTGCCCGCGCTTGCTTGACGCTCGATGGGCACCACTGCGAGGCCGTTCTTGGCGGCGCCACGGATGCGACGGTAGCTGTTGACCAAACGGTCTTCGATGCCCTTGGCCGTCTTGTCGCTGTGCTTCTGAAGAAGCTCCTCTTCCGCCTGCGTCTCTGCAATGATGGCGTCGAGTTCCTTCTTCTTGGCGTCGAGGTCGGCTTGACGCTGGTTGTAACGCTCGCGCGTTCCGTCGAGGCCCTCGGCCTTCTGCTCCACCTGCGCTTTGCATTCGCGGATGCGCTTTTCGCAGAGCTCGATTTCGAGGGTTTGGTATTCGATTTCCTTGGACAAGGACTCAAACTCGCGGTTGTTCCGAACGTTGTTCTGCTGCTCGGTGTACTTCTCGATCAACGCCTGGCTGTCCTTGATTTGCATCTGGTACGCCGTGATGCGCTGGTTCACCTGGTCGTTGTCGTCCTCCATGCGCTCGAGACGGGCACGCAAGCCTTCCAACTCGTCTTCCAGGTCTTGCACTTCCAAAGGAAGTTCACCGCGAACCACGCGAAGGCGGTCGATGCGAGAGTCGATGATCTGGAGGTCGAAGAGGGCGCGCAGCTTGTCTTCTGCAGTGCTGGTTTTTTTCTTGGCCATGCGATTGGGAATCGGTCGGGGTTCAGCGGTAGGTAACAGGGTTTGTCTTGGTTGAGGACAAACGGACCGCAAAATTAGGGAATTTCTCGTTGATTTTGTTGGCAATCAGCGTGCTGGTTTGCCATTCACTCTCATAATGCCCCACATCGAGCAGTTGGAACCGCCCTTCTGCTTGAAAATACTCGTGGTATTTGACGTCTGAGGTGACGTACACGTCCGCCCCTGCACGTGCCGCGTCGCCCATCAAAAACGCGCCACTCCCGCCGCACAAGGCGATGCGCTGAACCCGATCCTTGACCGGGGCGGTGTGCTTCAGCGCCTGACCACCCAGGGCCGTTTTGACGTGGTCGGCAAAGGCTTCCCATGCCATGGGCTCGGGCAACTCCCCCACCATGCCTGCCCCCACATCCACACGCCCGTTTTCCAAAGCCACACGGTCAAACGCCACCTCCTCGTACGGATGGGCAGCCGTCATGGCCTTCTGCACCGAGCCGGTGACCTCTCCGGGAACCACCATTTCCAGGCGCACTTCAGGCTCGCGGTGCAGCACCCCCACGTCCCCCACAAAGGGATTCGCGCCGGGTTGGGCCCGAAACGTTCCTGTGCCTTCTGCGGCAAAACTGCACTGGTCGTACTGGCCAATGTGGCCTGCACCTGCCGCTGCCATGGCCTCCCGAACGGCGTCGGCATGCACGGTGGGCACAAAGACGGTCCACTTCTCGAGTTTGGCCCCCGAGGGACGCAGAATGCGCAAAGAATCTGGACGACATCCGAGCAATTCGCCCAAGTGGCGGTTCACCCCGGTCATCACGTTGTCCAAGTTGGTGTGAATGGCGTAGAGGGCAATGCCGCTTTGAATGGCCCGCATCACTGTGCGCTGCACGTCGTCGCTCCCGTTCAGGCGCTTCAACCCACCAAAAATCACCGGGTGGTGGCTCACAATGAGCTCACACCCCTCGCGCTCGGCCTCCTCCACCACACGTTCCGTGCAATCCAAACTCACCAACACCTTGGTGACCTTGGCGTCGTGACGGCCCACAAGCAGGCCCACGTTGTCGTAGGACTCGGCCAAATGACGCGGCGCCCATGCTTCGAGCCAAGCCGCAATGTCCCGTACCTTCAAGGCGTTCTCCATGGACCCGAAGGTACACGTTCCACCTCAGTTTCCCGGCGCCACGTCCGACGCCACAACGCCCCACCCATCCGATTCTGGATCCCGATGGATTGGGCCGTGGTGGTTGCCTTTGGCGGGGGTTTGGACGGTTGTCTTGCGGCTCCGTCACACCCTGTACGATTGGGGCATTCTTCCTTCCCAAAAAGGCGCACTCCCCACCCTCGTCGTGGGCAATGTGGAACTCGGAGGCACGGGCAAGACGCCGCACGTTCTCGATGCCGTGCGCCGGCTGCAGACGTGGTGCGGCGCCGACGCCGTGGGCATTTTGAGCCGTGGCTATGGGCGAAAGACGTCTGGATTCCTGTGGGTGAGCGAGGCGGAGACGTGGGACCAAGTGGGCGACGAGCCTTGGCTCATGCACTCCGAACTCCCCGAGGTCCCCGTGGCCGTCTGCGAGGACCGATTGGCAGGGCTGCGACGCATGGCGAAGGACCGTCCCGGGCTCCGTGTGGTGGTGCTCGACGACGGGCTGCAACACCGAGCCTTGGCACCGGATCGATCAATGGCCTTGGCCGCCCGGCCGTGTCCGTCGCGCGGTTTGAGGTGGAGCCGCGTTGTGCCCGCCGGGCCGTGGCGCGACCTCCCTTCCCGTGTGTTCAAAGCCTCTGTGGCCGTGGACACCACGGGACAGAACCCTGACCTGCCCCTTCAGTCCCGCGCGGTGGCCTCCGCCCCGCGATGTCTGCACGGCAATCCTGTGTCGAACCAACTGGACCAACCCATCCTCCTGGTCACTGGCATCGCGCGGCCGCATCGCGTGCTGGCTTCCGCCAAAGGTCACCTCGTGCCACTCGCCGCCGTGGCGCATTACCCTGACCACCACCCGTTCAGCCCCTCTGACCTCAGCGCTTGGGTCGCATGGATGAAGGACCACGGGGTGGACCATGTGCTGACCACTCCAAAGGACGCCGTGCGCATCCTTCCCCACGCCCACCTCCTTGACGGCCTGTGTCTTTGGACCCTGTCGGTGCACGTGGAATGGGAGACGGAGCCGGCGTACAACGCGTTCCTAGAATCCTGGGCGCACTCCTTACCTTCGCAATCCAACCGCATTTCTTGACTTCCATGACTTTTCAAGCACCGACCACCACGCTTTGGGCCACTTTGTTCACCTTGACCGTGTGGTTTGCTGGCTGTGAAGCTGGCCCCACCTCTCGCACCGAACCGGGTTCCATCGGTGGCACCATTTCAGGATTGGACGCCGGCACTGAAGTCGTGCTTCGCAGCTTTGACAACGGCAACCTGGTCAACGTGGCCACGACCACCCTCGATTCTGCTGGCGGATTTGTGTTGACGCCGGAGGCGCCTCTCTCGCGAGGCTACCACCAATTGCTTGCCGGTCGCAAGCATCCCTTGGTGCTCATCACAGACCAAACCGAAGGCGTCACCATCCAGGCCACTGCCCGCGCCGGACAGAACTACATGGTGGGCGCCTCCATCGCGGGGTCACCTGAATCTGTGGTCGTGGGAGAATACTACGACGTCATCATGCCGTTGCAGCAACGCGTCAAAGAGCTTGAACGCGAAGGCCGTTCCTTGGACGCCACCAAGCGCACCGCCGCCAAAGAAGCGAGCCAAGCCAAGGTGGACAGCATCGAAGCCGTGAGTTTGGCCTTTGCCCAAGCGCACAGCGGGAAATTGGCCGCCCTCAGCGCCCTGGAAAGCTTGACGGCTGCCGAGCACAAGGACGTGTTCAAGGCCACGTTGGAAGCGCTGAAAACCAACCACAGCGACTCGTTCTACTTCCAGAAAATCAAGAAGAGCTACGACCAGGCCATGCGCCCCCGGAAGCTCGACTTGTCCAACCCCGCCCAAAACAAGCGCTCCGCGAAGAACAGCAAGTACGGCCAGGGAGAAATGGCCCCAGACATCGTCATGAACGATCCAGACGGCAACGAGCGCAAGCTCAGTGACCTTCGCGGCAAAGTGGTGCTTCTGGATTTTTGGGCGTCGTGGTGCGGTCCCTGCCGCCGTGAAAACCCCAACGTCGTCCGAGCCTACGAGAAATACAAAGCGCAAGGCTTCGAAGTCTTTTCCGTGTCGCTCGACAGCGACGCGAGCCGCTGGCGCAAGGCCATTGAGCAAGACCAGCTGGTGTGGCCCAACCACGTCAGCGACCTGCAAGGATGGCGGAACGGGGCGGCACGTGAATACGGCATCAGCAGCATCCCCCACACCATGCTCATCGACCGGGACGGCGCCATCCTCGCCACTCACCTCCGCGGCAATGGCGTGGAGTCCGCGTTGCGGGGCGTCTTTGGAGAGTGATGCCTGATTGCGTCCACCTCGCGTCCGACCTGCACCTCGGTGCACCCGGTGCCCTGCCCAGTGTGGAGCGGGAGCGCGCGTTTGTGCGCTGGATGAGGGACGCCGCGTCAGGTTCAGGATTTGCAGAAGGGCGCCAAGCGACCGAACTCCACTTGGTGGGAGACCTGTTCGATTTTTGGTTTGAATACAAGCGTGCTGTGCCCAAGGGGGGCGTTCGCTTGATGGGCGCCATCGCCGAACTCACGGACGCCGGCCTGCCCATTCATTTTCACGTAGGAAACCACGACATGTGGACGTTTGGCTACCTCGAGGAAGAACTGGGGGTGCACGTCCACCGTGAGCCCATCGTTCGCACATGGGATGGCCTGACCTGCTTGGTGGGACATGGAGATGGCTTGGGGCCAGGAGACGCCGGCTACCGTCGACTCAAACGCGTGTTCACATCGCCCGTGTGCCAGGCGCTCTTCCGACGGCTTCACCCGGACTTGGGCATGGCCCTCGCCCACGCGTGGTCGGCCAAGAGCCGATCCAAAGGCGAGGCTCCGATGACCCGTTTGGATCAAGAGCACCTGCACACCTTTGCCAAAGGGTGGCTGGACAACCCAAACCAGCCGAAGGTCGACGCCTTCATTTTTGGCCACCGTCACCTTCCCCTCAACGTGACCGTCGAAGGCCACAGTGCCACCTACCTCAACACGGGGGACTGGCTGACGCATTTCACCTCGGCCGTGGTCACAGGTGGCCAAGCTTCTTTGGTGGAGCACCGCCCCCGCTGACGCAGGGCACTTCTCCAACCATCAGACACAAAAAAAGGGACCCGTTGAGGTCCCTTTTTCAGTTGCAGTCTTTGAATCAGCGGCGAACCACAAACTTCGCTGCCTTGACAGCGTCGCCTTGTGACATCCGCACCACGTAGTAGCCTGAAGGCAACTCGCGCACGTCCGTGGTCACACGGTCGACACCGCTCACATTCGTCACGTCGTTCACCCAACGGCGACCCGTGAGGTCGAAGATCTCCACTTGGGCAGGCCCTTGCCATCCGAGGGTAGGCAAGTTCAATTCACCACCCACAACTGGGTTGGGGAACACGTTCCAAGACGCTTCTTCGACGGCCAATTCTTCTTCTTCCACATCTGACGCAATGCCGTTGACGAAGATGCCACGGCCGTGGGTGCCTGCGTAGATGGCGCCCCCGTTCGTGATGTTGCTCCATGGGTGAGAGCTGCGGAACTGCTGCTTGAGGTCAAACACTGGAGCGGTCACACCGTCAGGGCCGTTCTCCATGCCGATGTTGCTGATGGCCCAGCTGTCACCTCCGTTTTCAGTGACGAAGATGCCAAACTCGGTGCCCACCACAATGGTCTCACCCGTCGCGTCGTTGGCGTCGATGACGACGTCGTAACAAGGCATGGTGTTGAAACCGGCAGAGCTCCAGATGTTGCTCCAGGTGACGTCGTCGCTCAACGCGTTGAACGTTTCACGCACCTTGCCTGCAGAAGAGCTGCCGTAGCCGCCCACCGTCACCACCACGTGGTTGGGGTCGTTGGGGTCCACGCTGAGACCCGTCACGGCTGCACCCGCGCTGCTCAAGATGTTGTCGACTTGGAGGTCTGCCACGTCGGCTTGGCTGTACACGTTGCGCAAGCCAGTCACACGGGTGACCTGGCCGTTCCAACCGGTGTAGAACATCACGTCACCCGCTTCGTCTCCTTGCTCCACGAACTCGATGGCCTTGGTTCCAGAGAACCCGGCTGGAGCTTCTGCGATGCGAATCCAAGAAGGCGTGGTGTTGAAGTTCAATGCTTCGCGGGTCATCCACACGCCCAGGCCGCCGTTCAAACCAAGCACAAACATGCTGGTGTAGGGGTCTTGGACGCGGATGCGCTCAGGAATGTTGTACAACACGTCGGCCGCGTGGATGTAGACCGTGTCGCACTGCTCCGTGGTGTTGACGATGGGCTCCACCACCAACGTGGTGTCGAACTCTCCTGTGGGCACGTCGAAGACGTAGTACAGAGAGTCGCCCTCGGCGTCGACGTACGTGAAGACCGAGTCAACGAGCACGATTTCAGTGTAGAACGCCACGGTGTCGTACCCGACGGTGTCGGTGAAGACGTCGCATTGAATGTCTTCCACCCCTTCTTGTGGATCCAACCAGAAGTAGTCGGGGTCTTCCGTCAAAGGCGCGTCCAAGATGCGCTCGGGGCGAGCGATGCTGTCAAAGAAGTGCAGCGTTTCGTCTGCGCCCATTTCGTAGGTGAAGGGCAAGTTTTGGCTGGCCGTGGCCATGTCAAACGTTCCTCCGGTGGTGTCTTGACCAAAGGTGTTGACCAGGATGACCGTGTTCTCGCTGTACTCGTCGTCGAAGTCCTCGTACAAACGGGTGCACGTGTAGAACTGACCGAGGTCACCGTCCGCCGTGAAGAGGTCGGTGAAGTTGCCGTCGTAGAAGTTGCCCGCGTTGTTGACCGCACCTGGCGCCAACGTGCCGCGGACGAGGCCACCGTTTTGTGAGGCCGCAAACCATGCGTATTCGTACCCCTCCGCTTCGGTCACCATGCTGATTGCGCAGTCGAAGCCGTCACCGCCGTGCACTTCCACCGCCATTTCATCGCTCAAGAAGTAGCCGTCTCCAGGGATGAAGAGTGAGCCGTTGTCTTGGGTTCCACCCAACACGCCTGTGCCGGCGCCGTGCGCCATGCCGTAGAATTGGGTGACGTTCAAGTTGCGGTTGCAGGCCGTGTAAGAGTAGCCGTTGTCTTCAGAGCGGTAAATGCCGCCGTCCGTGGCCACGTACATTGTGCCATGCGTGGTGTTGTCGTCCACGAAGATGATCTCGTGCACGTCGGCGTGCACGCCGAAGTTGAACCCGGGAGCGTCGAACGCTGCAGCGGCCTGCTCAGCCTGCTGGTTGGGTCCTGAACGCCAAATCTCGATGCCGCCCACGTACGCGAGGGTCGGATCGCTCTTCGAAATTCCGAGCGCCAAGTCGTAGATGCCTTGGGCACGTGGAAGCGGGGTTGCTGTTTGGATTTCACCGGGCCACACCTCTTCCCAAGATCCTGCTTCGCCGTCGCCACCGCTGTAGTACAGGCCGTAGAACAAGCCACCGGACGTTGCGTACATCGCAAAGGCGTTGTGCGTGCCGTCCTCGTTGGCGGTCTGGGCAATGTCCACCCGAGCGCGGCCGATGCCAGACTGAGGAAGGTTGCCTCCTGTTCCTCCACCTTGCGAAATCACTTCGAGGTTGGTGAAGTCTCCTCCAATCGAACGGTAGACACGGCCATTGGCCGCTGCGACGAGGCAGTAGCTGCCGTCAGGAGCAATGGCCACGTCGGTGGCGTTGCTGGGGCTGCTTGAGCCGCCCTGCACTTCCTCCAACACGCCGTTGGTGATGCTGCCGTATCCGTCCATGGACGCGTACCACACCCGGTTGTCGTTGGTGGGATCCGCGATGAGGGCGTCGGTGGCGTCGTACCCATCGGTGCCGTCCACGAGGGACCATGACGCACCGTTGTCGGTGGACATCCAGATGCCGTCGCCTCGGAAGCCAGAGCCTCCTTCGCCACCCGCACCGTCAAAGTTGGACCCCGTGCCCACGTAAATGGTGCCGTCACCCGCGATGGCGAGCGAACCCACCATCAAGCTGGGGAAGGTCAACACCTGGTTCCAGTTGTCGCCGCGGTTGTTGGACTTCCACAAACCGCCGGACACGGCGCCTGTGTACAAGGTGTTCTCACCGACCGCTGCAATGCAACGCGTGCGACCACCGATGTTGTCGGGACCGAGTTCGTGCCACGACAAGCTGCTGGCCTTTTGGGCGGACTGCTTTTGGGCAGCCTTCACCACCTGACGGCGAAGTTCTTGCAAACCTTCATGGTCAATGTTGCCGTCGGCATCCCCCACCAACATGCGGCGGATGTCCATGGCACCGTCGGGTTGGGCCACAGAGGCTTCCGGACGGGGGGTGTACGTGCTGTCGTTTTGGACCAAGGCTGAGATGCCCCAAGCGGAGAGGGCCAAAACCGCCGTACCTGCAGCCAAGCTGCGCAGAGTTGAAGTCAACATCATGGATTCAGTCTTTCAGGCTTAATTGAAATCGAGGGGAAGTTACAACAGAAGAACCGCGAGAAGGCCCAAAATGTCGCGCGTCGTGGAAGGAAGTGCACCCCGCTGGCCGAGAGCATCTCAAAATCAAGCATGAAGCGCAGGGGGTTGCCCTTACAGCACGTGCTTTTCCGCGTGGTAGGAGGAGCGAACGAGCGGTCCGCTTTCCACGTGGCGGAAGCCCATCTTTTGGCCGATTTCGTCCAACTCCGCGAAGGTGTCGGGATGGACAAACTCCGCCACTGGAAGGTGCTTGGGCGTGGGCTGGAGGTACTGACCCAAGGTGACCACCTGGCAGCCCACGGAACGAAGGTCCTCCATGGTTTCCACCACCTCGTCGAACGTCTCTCCCAACCCGAGCATCACGCCCGACTTGGTGCGCAACCCCGCGTCGCCGAGTCGCTTGAGCACTTCCAAGCTGCGGTCGTACTTGGCTTGGATGCGCACGCCTTTGGTCAAGCGACGCACCGTCTCAAGGTTGTGCGACACGACCTCAGGAGCCACCTGGATGATCTTCTGGAGGTTCTCCCACTTCCCCGCGAAGTCGGGAATGAGGGTTTCCAAGGTGGTGCCAGGGCTCTGGTGGCGGATGGCGCGGACGGTTTGGGCCCAAATGTCAGCCCCGCCGTCTGCTAGGTCGTCGCGGTCCACAGAGGTGATGACCGCGTGCTTCACGCCCATCAGCTTGACCGAGTTGGCCACACGACCAGGCTCGAACGGGTCCGCCTCCAACGGCTTGCCCGTGCTCACGTTGCAAAATCCACAGCTGCGGGTGCAGATGTTGCCCAAGATCATGAACGTCGCCGTGCCCTCTCCCCAGCACTCCCCCATGTTGGGACAGTGACCGCTTTCGCAGATGGTGTGAAGCTTGTGCTCCGACACGATGTTGCGCACTTCGCGGTACGCTTCGCCGGTGGGAAGCTTGACGCGCAGCCATTTGGGCTTGGGAACACGCGCCTTCGGGGCGTCGTTGTTGCTCGCTGGAGGGGTGGCAGACATGAGGTTCTTGAACTCAGAGGAAGGACAAAGGTCGGAAAGGAAAGTTCATCGCGCCACGTCTCCCAAACCCTTGGAGGACCATTGTGCACCCCAAGCGTAGCGCAACACGAATGTGAAGTGCACCCGACTCGCGTCCACGAAAGCCAAGATCTCGGCAGGAAACACGTAGGCGTCCAGTTGGACACCGGCCTCCAGGGTACGCGTGGTGGTTCGGGAATCGTGAAATTCAAACGACATGGCCTCCCCCCAACTCAAGCCCGGATTGAACCCCAGGCTTTCCAATCCGTTGACCCAAGGGGCGCGGCCGTAGATGCGGTCTGAAAAATGAACCTCGGGATCGTACCGTTCCACCTCGAGCGAGGTGTACGGAATTTCCGGATACCCGATTTCCAAGTAGACGGGTTTGGAAATCCCCACGACCGCGCCCACTTGACGTGTCCGCGCCACAGTCACTCCGTTCCGTCGGTACTTTTCCGACAACGTCTCCGTCTTGAACCGCTGAATGCGCAGGGCATGATGGGCATTCACCTTCCCGTAGACGTAAGGCAAGCTTTCTTCATAGACAGGGTTCCGCGTTTTCTCCTCCTTCGGGTGACGCACAAACACCAACTCTCCGTGCCAGCCTTTTTGGGTGAAGGCTCCGTCAAACTTTCCGCGTTGCACGCCAAACCCCGCTCCCTGAGAATGCAGCGTCACGTGGAAACGGGCCGCGTCGGTCAACACGAGGTCCACGCCCTCGCCGTACACGGCATCGAATCCTGTGGACGAGGCGGCTTGGGACTGAGCGTGGAGTGGTCCTCCAAACGCGCACATCAGCCCCAGGGCCACAGCGCCCCATCGGACCGCATCCCACAAAACCAACCACGATGTTGACGAGCGTTGCATGCTTCAGCGAAGTTAGGCGGTTTGGCGTTGGTGACACGTCCCTCCAGTTGCATCTTGCGCCCATGGCAGACGCATCGACCCCTTGGAACTACAAGGTCACCTATCAAGACCCTCTTCGCACGGTCAACACCCACCTCGCTTCAGGGGACAAGGTGTTGACCGACGCCCCCACGGACAACCATGGCTTGGGTCAAACGTTTTCGCCCACCGACCTGCTCAGCACCTCCTTGGCGGCGTGTGTGGCCACCATCATGGGCATCCACGTTCAAGGGCGGGAGTACGACTTGATCAGCATCGACGCCCAGGTCCAAAAAACAATGGCAGCCCAACCCCGGAGGGTGGCTGCCATCGCAATTGAATTCGAGGTGGTGGTGTCAAGCTCGGCGAGCGACCAAGATTTGGCCGTGCTCGAGCGCGTGGGACGCGCCTGTCCAGTGGCCAAGAGCCTTCATCCGGACGTCGATCAGAACTTGACCTTTGCGTTTCGACGCGCTTAACGCGTCTCCGCCGTCGGTGTTTCAGCGTAAGCGGCGCACTGGTCGTACAGGGTGCCACAAGAGCTCAGCGCAGCGGCTGTCAACAAAACGAGGGCGGCAATTCGAAGCGTACGTTGCATGAGAATGGGTTTAAGGGGTGGATGGAAAATGAACCTGTCTCCCGTTACGCGTCCTTGCGAGAAAAGGTTACATGCAGGCGTCAAGCCAAGACCCGGGCGTACCTTCGGGGGGTGAACGCTCGGCGCCAACCCCTCTCTTTCCAACCGACCTGGATGTGGGCCACAATCCTTGTGGTCCTGTGGACGGGGTGTGCGACTGGGTCCCTTCAAACCCCTTCCCAACGGAGGCCGTACGACAGAGAATCCTCGGCCCTTCACCCTGACGTCACGCTCCACCGGAAGCTGGAGGCTCAGGAAATCGACCTCTACCTGAGCGTGCCGCGTGAAGAATTGCTGTACAGCCGCATCGACGCCACCGCACCGTTTGTGGCCCAGCTGCAGGTGACCATGGAAGACACGACCTGGCATGTGCTCGACACGGCATGGGCCGATGCCCCGCGCCTTTTGCATCGGCGATGGACCCTTCGAAACGCCCGGGGACTGATGCGAACCGAGGTGCAGGTGACGGACGTTCTGCGCAACGCGGCGTGGTCCACAGATCGCTACCTCGGTCCAGAAGACGCTTGGGGCTCGAGCGACATTTTGATGTGGAGTGCGCGTGATGAATGGGCACTGTCCGGGCAACAAGCTGTGGTGGGCGACACCTTGACCGTCCACATCCCCTCCGGCTCTTCACTTGCCATGCCCAGCCCTATGACGTGGGACCTGTCGAATGTGCCTGCGCCCAAGAACCTCCCGCCACCTCCTTACAGCAGCGCCAGACAGCGCTGGGACACGCTGACTCCACAACCGCTTGGAAGCCTGAACGCCGACAGCCTCGTCGTGCTCGTCGTGCCCGAGGGAACCACCTTGCTCGAATTGAGGGGCGCCGCATTGGCCCTGAGGCTGCACGGAAGACCGGAGGCCTTTCCCGAGCTCGTGGAAGCAGAGGAATTGATCGCCCCCCTTCGGTACATCGCCTCACGGTCTGAGTTCCAAAAGCTCACCCAAGCCGTCCACCCCAAGCAATCGCTGGACGCCTTTTGGTTGGCGTGCAGCCCCTCTCCTGAAACCGCGCGCTCCTTGCTGAACACCTATTACGGTCGCGTGGAAGAAGCCAACGCCAATTTCTCCGGACTGGTTGAAGGATGGAAAAGCGACCGGGGAATGGTGCACATCATTTTTGGGGTTCCCCAACGCATCCGTCGCGACGCGTGGAACGAATACTGGATCTACGGGGAAGAAGGAACGGCCAACGCCTTGACGTTCCACTTCCGTCGCCGCCGCACCGTGCTGGATGGCAATGCGTTTGAACTTCAGCGAAGCATCCAATTTCGTTCCGTCTGGGACCGAGGGGTCAGCAATTGGAGAAACGGCCGCGTGCGGGGAGATTGAGTGCACCGAGGTGTACCTTCGCGCTTCACAGGGACGCGTGCACGACGCGTCCACCCTCACCCCCTACAGGCCCAGTCCCATGCACAGACGTCCCTCTGAACGCACGTTCCTCTTTGGCATTCACCCCGTGCTTGAAGCCCTCGAAGAAGGCAAACCGCTGCAGCGGGTGTTGTTCCTGAAGGGCAAACAAACGGACGAGGTGGCCGACATTCTCAGACAATGCCGCGCCTTGGACGTGCCTGCACAAGCCGTGCCCAAGGAACGCTTGGACCGTGTGACCCGCAAAAACCACCAAGGGGTGATCGCCTTCACCTCTCCCATCGAATTCCAGCCGCTTGACGAGGTGGTTCTCGGTGCGTTTGAGCGCGGTGAGACACCCTTGATTGTGGCCCTTGACGGCGTCACGGACGTCCGAAACCTCGGCGCCATCGCGCGCACTGCAGAGTGTTTTGGTGCCACGGGATTGCTGGTGCCCACCACCGGGTCAGCTCCCATCAATGAGGACGCGGTGAAGTCCTCGGCAGGCGCCCTGTTGCGTCTTCCCATGTGCCGCGCCAAACGCATGGGCGACGCCATCCAACAGGCAAGCCAACTGGGCCTTGCTGCGGTCGCGGTGTCGGAAAAAGGATCGCATCCCCTGTCCAGTTTGAATGCGGACACCCCCACCTGTTTGGTCATGGGCGATGAACACACGGGCATCTCTGCGGAAGTGTTGAAGCATTGCACCCAAACCGTGTCCATTCCCATGCATGGAAAAACGGCGTCATTGAACGTTGGAGTGGCCGCGGGCATCGTTTTGTTCGCATACCACGGGAAGTTTTTCTAGATCTCGAAAATGGGTTGGGCGATGTGATATAATTTTGTAAATTGTATTATGTAGCCACTAGGCTTCTCACCACATGCTCAACCAAATGAGACAATTATTTGCCCTGGGTACGTTGGTCTTTTTGACCACGGGCCACCTGCTTCACGCCCAAACGACGTGCGAGTCTTGCAGCCTGTCGTTCATCCCTGAATCGCTAGAGACGGTTCAAACGTCTTGTTCAGAGGGAGATCCTTTGCAGGCTTTGCCGAATTTCCCGGCGTTCACCACCGATTGCACGAACGGGTACTGGGCGAGCATTTTCAAATACACCACTGGAAGCACAACCAATTGCACGGCCCAGCGCTCCATTGGACTCCCTGACGATTTGGGCAGTTTCCAGATTGGAGAATTCACCGCCACTGGCCTCGCCACGTCCAACCACTTCAATGAAACTGAAGATGGATTGACCTGGACGGTTTACCCGGAAAACGTTGCTCGACTTCAAGGGGTGGTTCGCAACATCAACAACAGCAATGCTCAATTTGAAATCGACTTCTATTTCGTTCAAGGAACATCGGGAGCGGAATGGACAACTGCAGGCGGCAATGTGAACGATGACGCCGCCGATACAGAAGACATTGATGACTGGACCATTTGGCAAATCAAACCCCACATTAGCAAGCTTGTAGGTGCAGGGACTTTGACTGGTCATGTCCTGTACATCGAAAGTTCCAACGCATTGCACAGCTACCCCTACCAAGAAGGCAATGGCGCCAACGGAATCCACAACGGAAATGGACTTGGGGGAATGTTTGATTGGTCCACGTGCGTCGGGAGCTCTATTTACGGAGGCACAGGCACAACCTCTCATGAATTCACCTCATGCGAGCAGTTCCAATCCACATGTGCCTCTGACAACGATGCTGTTGCAGAATTTTTCATTGGCAACATGCTGAGCTTTGATCAAATTCAAGGGGCAGTCAATGTAACGGACGGCACCCCTCCTGTCCTCTCAGATTTGCCAGTCGATTACACCTTGAATTGTCCTTTTGATTTGTTGAGTATCGACACCTTGAACACTGTCACGGCCTCTGACGACTGCAGTTCAGCCACCCTTGTGGTCAGCGAACAAGTTACCGAGGGTGCCTGTCCAAGTGAATTCACGAGAACCCGCACCTTCACAGCCACAGATGGTTGCGGATTGACCACCCAGCACGTGCAAGTGGTGGCCATCATCGACGACATCGGCCCAGAGTTGACCGTACCCGAAGACGTCACCCTCGGCTGCAATGAAACTGTCACTTATGAAGAAGCCACCGCTGTGGACGCCTGCGACGGCATACAAACCGTAGTAGAGGGAGAACTCATCATTGAAGATGGGGACTGTCCCGGTGAGTACACAGTGCACAGAAGCTTCAGCAGCACCGACTTGTGCGGCAACACCACCATGGCGACGCAAACGATTCAAATACGTGACCTTACTCCACCAGTCTTGAGCATGCCAGAAGACGTGATTTTGCCTTGTGGAAGCAGTTTCGTTTATCCTCAAGCCACCGCAACGGACAATTGCACGGACGACGAAGACATCAGCATTGTCGTTTTCAATTCGTTGCCTCCAACCAATTGTCCTCAGGAAACCATTCTTGAACGCCACTTTCAAGCCACGGATTTGTGCGGAAACTCGGTCCTTGAAGTCCAAACCGTGACTGTTACAGACAACGACCTTCCCTACTTCACGTCTGTCCCAGAAGACCAAACCATAAGCTGCAATGAGGTCCCTGTGTACACAAATGCCTTGGCGACGGACGATTGTTCATCTTTTGAGGTGACCGAAATCGTGGACACCACCTTCTTGAATTGCGCTTCGAACTACGACATCGTTCGCACCTTCACCGTCACAGACGCCTGCGGGAACATGGCCGATGCGATGCAAACCATTGCCGTTCGCGACCTCACCGCACCCGTCATCTCCTCCACCGTTGATCAACCCGTTTTGGAATGCGACGACGAATGGATTCCTCCCACGTTGGACGCCTCGGACAATTGTTCTGACGTCATGTGGAACATGACCACGGAGACCGTTGGAGACCCTTCCACTGGCGCCTACGTGCTGAACGTCCTTCACATCGCCAGCGACGCTTGCGGCA
>WTJL01000032.1 GCA_011524845.1 Flavobacteriales bacterium
AATCCTTGGTCGATGTGGGCCGTGACGGGCACCACCTCCACGCCAGCCATTTGGGCAAAGCCGTTGTAGTTGGCGTAGAATGGCTCGGGAATGATGACCTGATCACCGGGATCGAGGCAAGACATGAAGGCAAACACCAAGGCCTCTGACCCGCCGGTCGTCACCAAAATGTCGTCTGCCGTCACGTCCACCTGAACGCTCTGGTAATACTTGGCCAACCCCTCGCGGTACGACGCGAAGCCTTCACTGGGGCTGTATTCGATGACCGTTCGGGTGTCTTGACGGACCGCATCCAATGCCACCTCGGGCGTGGCGATGTCTGGCTGTCCAATGTTGAGATGAATCACACGCTTGCCGGCCTCTTTGGCGGCAGTGGCGAACGGAGCGAGCTTGCGAATGGGGCTGTCGGGCATGGCCTGCCCCTTGCGGCTGATGCTTGGCATGGATCAGAGGTTCAAATGCGGAGGCGAAGATAGGTCGAGCGCCATGGTGCGGTGCGGACCAATGTCCGGGATGTCGTAGGTGTCGTTCAAAAAGACAAACCCCATCCGCTCGTAAAACCCAAATGCCACTTCTCTCGCGTCGCACCACAGCGCGACCCGTCCTTGGGCGCGAACCTCCTCGGCAGCCCGGGCGATCAACGCCGCTCCTGCTCCCCAGCCACGCACTTCAGGAAGTGTGCCCATCACGCGCAGACGCAAACCTTCGCCCTCATTCCATGGCACATCCACACGCGTGCAGTGCTGGTCGAACAGCGAACAGGCACCCACCAACTGCCCTTGGTGATTTGGAAGGTCGATTCCCCAACCTTCCCCAGCGTCCGCAAACGCTCCGAGGTGGATGGCGTGGGGCGCCTTGTCGATGTCGATGACACACGCCTCTGGGTGGGGTTTGTGAGGCCAAAGCACACGGTGGCGCAGCTCCTGCACCTCCTGCGAAACGAGGCGCTTCACATGCACAGGCAACCTCGACGTCATGACCTGAACGCCTTTTCCCAATCCCTGCGGTCCCTCTTGGTCGGGCGTCCAAGACCCTTGGGGCGGTCCTGCTGCGCCAACCGAATCATTTCCAACTTCTCTTTCTCTTCCGCCGTTGTGACGTCTTTCATGTGGTCGGGCACGAGCGCCGCACCGACCCGGCTGCGCGGAAAAGACACGACCTGGTAACTGAACATCACCGCGCCCTTTCGAACGTCGACGACCTCCCCTTCCTTCATCTCCCTTGCCGGTTTCACGGCTTTGCCGTCCACAAACACCTTCCCTTCTCGGCAATGGGTGCTCGCCATGGACCTCGTTTTGAAGACCCTCACGGCCCACAGAAATTTGTCCACCCTCATGACACGGTCACGTTTTGGGCTTCCAACGCACGAAGAACGTCCATGCCCTTGCTGCGCGACTCAAACTCAAACATCTCCACATCTTCACATTCGGCGGCATGGCCTTGTCGCATCCTGGCCGTCAGGATGAAAGAATGAGCGCGGATCACATTGAATTGCGAATGGCTCACGTACTGGGTGGCTCCTTTGTACTCTGCCAAGACCACCCCCTCCATGTCCGCAAGGCGCCACCGACGCTTGACCACCTTCAATGGCCCCAGCATGCGTCGAACTTCAAACGCATCAAAGTCGACGCTCAACTCCGTCTCCACAAGCAAAATGGCGACCATCAATGCCACTGCAATGGGCAGCCACGCCACGTGATGAAGCGTCCCAAAGATCCCTGCAAACAACAGCGCTGCTGCCGCGGGAATGCCTTCGTATTGCCTGCCCATGTGCCACGTCATCTCCCCCCAAAGGTAGGAAGGGGCAGAACGGTCACAGCTCGACAATCATCCCCAAGCCGGGCAACACCGCGCCAGTGGCTGTGGAGATGAATCGCGGGTCGTACGATCCCGGGTTGGTGGTGGACGGAATGGGGCGACCCGTGGCAGGGTCCCTGACCACATCGAGTTGGTCCGGTTGAGGGGGTGCAGCCCCTGTGAGGTTTTGGAGGTCGAAGAACACGTCCAGCGACCAACGGTCGAAGAACCACTTTCGGTCGAGGCGAACGTCTACCTGGTGAAAGGCCCCATTCCGTTCCGTGTTCAGCAAATCGTAATTGGGAATGGCCGCATTGAACGTCTCCCAATTCTCGATGAGCAGGCTTTGGCTCAACGCCACGGGAGTGTACGGCAGTCCCCCGCTGAACAACACCCTTGCCCCCAGTTCCCAACCGCTGTCCCACTTTTTGCCTCCCGTGAAGCTCACAATGTGCCGGTTGTCCCAAGAGCTTGGCACCCACGTTTGGAGGTCCAAGTCGTCTCTTCCTTGCACGTATTCACTTCTCACCAAGGTGTAGGCCAAAAGCCCGTAGTACCCCTTGTACAGACGTTGCTGAAGCAGGACCTCCATGCCGTACGCGCGGCCCTCTGCATCGAAGCTCACCGTCTCGTTGCCCACCACACCGAAGTCCGCCCCGAGGTTGGCCAACGCAATGCCCGTTGTCGCGCTGGCAGGTGACCCCGTGTACCCTTTGTAAAAGCCCTCCAAGGACACGGAGGCATTGCGCGATCCGATCTCCCGACGGATGCCCATGACGAGCTGTCGGTTGGTGGTGTACGTCAACCCTTCTCCCCAATTCAGCAGCGTGGACGTGCTGTCCGAATTCAGTCCAGCGTAGCCCAAAATGGTGTAGGCAGGAAGCTGATGGTAGATGCCGGCGTTCGCATTCCAGGTCCACCCCGGTGCAAACGACCAGCTTGCCGACAGCCGAGGGCTGAATTGATCCAGCGGATTGGCCAACGGATCACCTTCCGGTTTCTCGAGGTCTTCGGCCACGTCCAACAGGACCGCGCCGTCCATGCGCATGCCTGCAGACACCGTGAGACGGTTGTCCAACAGCGGCCGAGATGCCTGGGCAAAGGCGCCGTATTTGGCCATTTTGAAATCGGACCCAAACGTCACATCCACACCACCCACTTCCGGCACAAACACCGTGTTGCGCGTGGCGTTGTTGTACTTGGCGTATTCCGCATTGACCCCGCCACTGACCTTCCACCCTTGACCAAGGCTTCTCAACCGCTCCGCTCGGAACTTGTTCTCGATTTCTTGGCTCACATAGTCCAGGGTAAGCGGCAACGTCACGTCGTTGTCCACGTGTTTGAACGCCGAGTTGTTCAGCATGTTCCGGCTCAACACGAAGGTCCACTTGCCGTCCTTAGTGTACCGGTCCCATTTCATTCCTTGCATGTAGTTCCATTGTTCCGAAATGGGCAAGACGTCCAAAATCGCCACCTGATTCAAATACCCTGGTGCGGCCGTGTCCGAGGCCAACCCCAGGTTCAATTCAAAATCGTCCAACGCCCCAAGCCCCAACACGGTCACCGCGTTTCGGTCGTCTGGACGCCAGGTCCACTTGTATTGGTAGTCGTTGTAAATCGGCAAGAACGGCAGTCCGAGCACTTCAAACAGAAGCTGCAGGTAACTCCGGCGCACGCTGGCAATCAAACTGCTGTTTTCCCCGGTGGGGCCTTCGACGGTGACGCCGAGGTCACTCGTCCCCACGACCGCATTCGCCGTCCACTGGTCGGTGCGAGGATCTTTGAACCGGAACTCCATCACGCTGCTGAGGGCATTGCCCCGTGCCGCGGGAAAGGCCCCCGCATAGAAGTCCACCCCCTCCACGAGGTCCACATTGATCATCCCCACAGGTCCCCCACTGGCGCCTTGCGTGGCGAAGTGGTTGATGTTGGGGATTTCGATGCCGTCGAGGTAAAACCGATTCTCATTGGGTGCCCCACCGCGGATGACGATGTCGTTCCGAAAGCTCGGAATGGCGGCCACCCCGGGCAACGAACGCAAGGCCCGGCTGATGTCCCGTCCTCCTCCAGGGTTGCGCTTGATTTCATTGGTTCCAATGCTCCGCACACTCAATGGCGCCTCTTCCACGGTGGCGCGAGATTCCGCGACCACTTCTGCGGCATCTACGGCAATGGCCGCTTCCGTCAAGGCGACGTTCACCACCGCAGGCCTCGCAGGCGTGGTTTCAATCTCAAACACCGTTTCAGGGGTGTATCCGAGAAACGACACGACCACGTTGTGCACCCCAGCAGGCACACCTTCCAAACGGTAGGCGCCTTCAAAATCTGTGGCGGTGCCCGACGATTGTCCTTGCAAGACGACCGAGGCAAACGGCAACGGTGCGTTGGTGGTGGCGTCCACCACCTTGCCCAAGATGACACAACGTCCTGGCGCGGTTTGGGCGCTTGCCGCGAACGGCATCACCAAGGCACAAACCATCAAAAAACGAGCACAAAGCGTTCCAATCACGACACAAAGATTCAAGGTTTCCTCAAAGAAACCCACCATCCTTCGGAATGTTCGGGGAGGAGCGGCTTATCCCAAGTCCAAATCCAACGCCCGACGCAACTTGTCCAGCGCGGGGTTCTTTTCGACCATCATGTCGTACCGGTCCTTGTCGGACAGGAACGCCTTTTTCTCCTCCATGGCCTGCTCCTTCATGTCGAGGTGCAATTCCAAGGACGCGTTCTGAAGCTCCGTCTTCAGATGGACCAGCACTTCCGTTCGAAGCCCGTCCATTTGCTCGCGCTGCAAAGGATTGTTGACCGTGTACACCACCTGAAGTCCTCTCAACTCGGGATCTCCAATGGACATGGTGGCCGTAAGGGCGAGACGATCCTCTTCGCGAAGTTTGTCGACAAACCGAGACCATGCCTTCACCAAGGCTGTCACGGTCACCTCCTC